>CBFGMX010000032.1:0-38614 GCA_965649955.1 uncultured bacterium | reverse complement strand
ATGTTCCACACGTTCATTCAACTCGCCGTCATCATCACACTCTGTTCTTACACCATCCACGCTCAAACGCTTTCCACCTGCCGCCCTCCACCACCAATGCAACCAAACGCCAAACCCGGTATTAGCGGTTTGACTCTCACTCGCGACGGCAAGACTCTCATCGTCGCCGCCGGCGATGGAAAGATCAGGTTCATTGATCTAACCACTGGTGAAACCAAACGCATTCTGACCGGTCATACAAACGTGGTCTACATCGCGAACTTCAGTCCGGATGAGAAACTACTCGCCTCTTCCAGTCGCGATCACACCGCAAGGATCTGGGATGTCGCAACCGGCAAGGAACTGCACACGCTCGGTGGCTTTCGTTGCGCGGTGAAGGCAGTAGGGTTTAGTCCCGATGGTCGCCTGCTGGCGGCGTCGGGCAACGACGGCATGCTCAAGCTTTGGGACGTGAAGACCGGAAAGGAGTTGAAGTCACTCGTTCATCGCGACTCGCCCGACATCGACATGGCTACCTATGCTTTTGTCTTCAGTGCCGATGGCAAACAGATTTACGCGGCCAACGGCGACGGCACGATCAGCGTGTGGGATCTTACGTCTGGCAAAGAGATTCATAACTGGCAGGCGCACGAGGGCTATGTCTTCAGATTGATCCTCAGCCCTGATCATCGTCGCCTGATCTCGTTTGGAGATGTAGTGGTGAAAGTGTGGGACACGACTACCTGGCGCCAGCAGCTTCAAACTCTTTCCATGCCCAGAACACCGGGAGCTTCCTCGACCAGCGGTGCACTCGCCGTCAGTCACAATGGAAAATTAATTGCCGCCAGCGACGTCGACCTCGACGCAAAACAGACCACTTATCTGGCGATCAACACGGTAGTGTGGGACGCAAGGACTGGCAAGAAACTCTTCTCCCTGTCAGGACACAAGTTTGATGTCGACGGTCTCGTCTTCACGCGCGATGATCGTCTCTTACTAACGGGTAGTGTGGATAGGACGATCAAGTTCTGGGATATGCGTAACGGTCAAGCGACCCGCACGATCACGATAAACTGACAGCGGCGTGCAGCATGACTACGTCAAAGAGTTAGACTTATCTATCCAATCAGATAGCCCTGCTATCCTTTTGTGTCCACTTAGTTCACTCTCGCTCGTCACACTTCCAACACACGCTGATAATAACGGCGATCTTCGACGCATTTAGGCGCATAACCACATTTTTCTAACCTCTCACTTGCGATTCTCGACGTGGCACATCAATAGCTAACAAAGCGCGCAAGGCTCCCAACAAGGTGTCAAAGACACCTAGCCCAGATGTTGGAGCAGACGAACTATCCCCTGCCACTCGAATGGAGCCCCGGTAGTTCGATTCCGCTCCTTTTCCTCAGCAAGAAAGGTAGGAAGTATGAAAAAGCAAGTTCTATGGATGCCGCTAATCCTCACAGTGTTTTTTGCGACGGCTGCCGTCTCCACTCGCGCTCAAGCTGCATATGGTGTCCGCGCCGACGTCCCCTTCGAATTCGTCGTTGGAGACAGGACCATCCCCGCGGGTCGCATCATTGCTCATGGAGTGTCTGCCGCCGCGCAAGGTTCTTTGTCAATCACAAACCCCGCCCAGGGCAAATTGGCGCTACGCATTGGCCGCAGAGTGCCAGGCGCTGAGCAAACAAAACAGGCCAAACTCGTGTTTCACAAGTACGGGAATCGCTACTTTCTCGCTCAGATCTGCATCCCCGGATACGAGGCGTGGCAAGTAATGAAGTCAAAAGAAGAACGATCACTCGAGCGCGACATGCGCTTGGTGAAAAACTTCAAGCCCGAGTCCATCGTCGTGGCTGCCGCTCTCGAGTAGAAGCCATCGACTCGCCCCAATTGCGATGCCCTGGAGAGGCCCTGGCCAATTCAGGGCATTCGCATTTACATTACTCAAATTTATGAACAGATTTAATCGCGATGCGTGGCGACAACTGGCTATAACTTTACTGACGCTGATTTTAAGTCTGCCACCATCGTCCGTACTCGCTAACCCTCAAGAACAAAAGAAGCCAGTACAAGAAGATCGAGGCATCAAAGCTCCGAGCAGTTCCGCTACAACTCCCGAGTCGGATCAACTCAGTTCGACTAAAAAACCCGAAGTGGTAATCCAGTCGGGTCATTCGAAACCTGTAAACACAATCGCTTTCAGCCCGGACGGTACCTGGCTGGCTTCCGGCGCTAACGACGACACGATCAAGATTTGGGACACATCCGCCGGCTACGTGCTCCGCACATTCTACGGTCACTCAAGCAACGTCAATGCACTCGCGGTGAGTCCGGATGGCAGGTTACTGGCCTCGGGCAGCGGCGACATGATCAGCACGCGAGAAATTCCCACATTCAAGCGAGGAGGCATCGTCGGCGGCGCCCGAGACAACACAGTCAGAATTTGGGACGTTCAAAGCGGACGCGAAATCAGAACGCTACGCGGTCACGTGCTTCCAGTTGGTGGTGTTGCCTTCAGCAGTGACGGTCGCACGGTAACAAGTGCAAGTGGAGATGCCGTCAAAGTGTGGGATATCGCTTCCGGAAACGAATTACGTTCGCAGCAAACGAAATACGACAAGAGTGGAATGGAGAAATGGGACTCGTTTCGATCCTTTTCGATCTTCGGCAGGGACAAACGCGAAACGCAGCAGGCAGAGTGGCAAAAGAACCTCAAGTTGTCAGCATCAAGAATTATCGTCAATCCTCAAGGTCAATTCGCTGCCGTGGGCCAACCGGACAAAGGCATTTGGATCTACGACGCCTCCACCGGCCGCGCACTCAGAGAGCTAATATTCAAAGCCCTTCCGGAAACAGAACACTCGAGCGTGGCCTTTAGCGCCGAAGGTCGCCTCGTTGCGTTTGCAAAGACAAGTGACACAGTGACGGTGCAGGAAGCCGCAACAGGCCGCGAGATATTTACGGTAAACACTCGTCACAGCGCAGCGCCCCAGCGCGTGAGTTTTAGCCCGAGCGGACGGTTTCTCGTAACGGCTACCGATCCCGGCGGCGGAAGCGACCGGCCGCTAGTCAAGCTTTTTGACGGATCGACTGGACAGCTCATCCGCGAATTGAACAGCACGGTTGAGCCCAACCATGTTCGAGTGATCAGCTTCAGCAACGATGAGCGATTCATCGCGGTTGCCGCGTCAGGGAGCAAGAGGATCAGCGTCATTGATGTTGCCACGGGAACGGAACTGCGAGTCTTGCGTGCCGGCGCCGGCGATGAAAACGCATCAGCCGCGATGACAGCTTTCCTTAACTCGATCGATCCAAAGACCCTGGCAGATCTTCAGTCGCGAGGCATTAGATCACCCGAACAGATAGTCGACGCGATCGAGGCTCTCGGCGCTGTCGCCAACGAGAAGTTTCCGTTTGGTAATGCGGTTAGCATGAGTCCCGACGGGCGTTACATCATCTCGCGGAGATTGCTTTTGAAGAGTGTAGTAACCGAAACATGGGACACAAAAACCGGGACGCCCGTGCGCATCCAGGAGCCGGATCCATTCCGAGAAAGGGGCAAACCGCACTTCAGTCCCGACGGCCGCTATCGCGCGGCACCTGATTTCCCGATGAAAGGGATCTACACAACGTCTGCTCATGACTACAACTTTTTTTCCAGCGATGATTGGGACAGGGTCTACGATCAGAAGATAACGATCTTTGATGGAAAGTCCGGAAGGAAGCTGCGCGAACTCAACGGCGGAAAAGCAGCCGACGTCGGGATCGTTCCTGCGTTCGGTTTCAGCTTCGATGGCAGGCTCGCCGCGATGACGGGTTTCGACAACAAGGCGCCCGTTGTTTTTGTCTACGAGACTGCCAGCGGACGCAAGGTTAAGAGACTCGACATTGCAGAAGAAAGCGGAGCAGTTGCGGCTTTGACTGTATCCGCGAACGCGCAGCTGTTAGCCATAGCTCACACAACGAAGATTGATCTATTTGATATTTCAACCGGGCGTTCTGTCCGTACCTTGCCGCACAAGGGCCGCGTAAGCTCACTAACATTTAGTAATGACGACAGATTTCTTGTGGCGCTCGGCGAGAACAACGAAAAGTATATTTGGAACCCTGCGACTGGCGAGAAGCTCGCGACGCTCATAAACCTAACAGGCTCGTTAAGTGGTCAGATCAATGATTGGTTAGTAGTGACACCCGATGGCCTTTTTGATGGATCGCCATCAGGATGGAGTCAGATCCTTTGGCAATTTGGAGGCAATACGTTTGATGTGAATCCGGGTGAAACCTTCTTCAACGAATTCTATTATCCCGGTCTGTTGGGCGAGATCATGAGTGGGCGAAAACCTCGCGCGCCTAAAAACATTTCACAACTGGACCGGCGCCAGCCCGAACTAACTCTCGCTGCTAAGAATGAAAGTGGTTCAGAGAAGATCGCGGAACGAAACCTCAGGGTTACGATTGAGGTGAGGGAGAAACCGTCTGATAAAAACAATCCGACTGGTAGCGGTGCAAAGGATCTGCGGTTATTTCGCAACGGATCACTCGTGAAGATTTGGCGAGGCGATATCTTGAAAGGGCAACCTGCTGCGACATTAGAAGCTACGATTCCTGTCGTTGCCGGCGAGAATCGACTCACCGCCTATGCTTTCAATCGCGACAACGTCAAAAGCAAGGACGCCGGCTTGAACCTTGTCGGAAGTGAAAACTTAAGGAGAGAGCGCACCGCGTATGTGCTTGCCATTGGAATCAATAGTTATGAGAACCCCCAATACAATCTGAAATATGCAATCGCCGATGCGCAGAGTTTTGCCTCGGAGTTCCGGCAGCAACAGCAAAAACTTTCTCGTTACCAGCACATTGAAATCATTACGCTTACCGACCAGGAGGCTACCAAAGCCAACATCCTGTTAGCTCTTAAGCTGCTCGCCGGCGCTGGCGGAGAATTGCCTGACACCACACCGGCGTCGTTGAAACGGATCACGCCCGCGCAGCCAGAAGATTCCGTCATGATCTTTTACGCCGGCCATGGTACGGCACAGGGCCAACGGTTTTATCTGATACCTCATGACTTAGGTTATCAGGGTGAACGAACCGCGCTTGACGCTGCCGGTTTGCAGACGATCCTTAGTCGCAGCATCTCCGACACCGAGTTGGAGCACACCGTAGAGAATCTTGATGTCAGCAATCTTGTCCTGGTGATTGATGCTTGCAACTCAGGACAGGCCCTTGAAGCGGAAGAAAAGCGTCGCGGACCGATGAATTCGAAAGGGTTGGCCCAACTCGCTTACGAGAAGGGGATGTATATCCTTACGGCGGCCCAGGGTTATCAAGCGGCCCTGGAATCTGCTCAGCTCGGTCATGGGTATTTAACTTACGCGCTGGTTGAAGAGGGCTTGAAAACGGTTGTGGCGGACACGTCGCCGCCGGATAAGTTGGTTTCAGTCAGGGAATGGTTGGATTTTGCAACCGAACGCGTACCACAACTTCAGGAAGAGAAGCTTAAATCACGTGACTTAGCGCTCCAGTCGGGTTCGGCCGATGCCGGTGCCGGCGGCGGGCAAAAGAAAAATAGTATCGACGCCGAAATAAGCGACCTGCAACGCCCCCGCGCCTTTTACCGGCGAGAGATCGAACCCGAACCCCTGATCGTTGCGAGACCTTAGAAAAGCCTTAGTCTGGTCTTCGAACTAGGCGTATCTCGCGGTCTCTGCGTTAACTAATACTAACGGATGATTTAACGCAGCTTCTCAAACTCTTTTTTTGCCTCAACCAGGATCGGAACATCGAAATCCGCGTTTTTCCAAATCGCGAAGAAATCTTCATACGACTTTCGTGCCTGCGCGGTGTCGCCTTGAATAGCCGAGGCGCGTGCGAGTGAGAGGTGCGCGAGAGGGTAAAGTAACGAAAGCGGTCCCTGGCCACGATGGTCCAGGATCTTGCGTGCCTCGGCGGCGGCCTGCGCGCCCTGACCGAGTTTGAGGTAAATCATAGTGCGCAATGTCTGCGGCGAGAACAAAGCGGCGGCTTCGTACCTTCTCGTTGTTTCCAGTAGCTCCAGCGCACCCTGCGCATTATTCTTCCGCAACTCAATTGCCGCTTTGATCTGTGGCAGCCAGATCTGGTTCACCATCGTGTCTTTCGGATGCTTCTGCTCCAACTCCTGAATCAGCGCCTGCGCCTTCGCCGCCTCGCCTGCAAGCGCGAACGCAAGTGCCGCGCGAGTTAGAACATTACGATTGCGTTCGACCTTTAGCGCCGACTGGGCCAATGTTAACGATTGGTCGAACCGGCCCACCCACGCTGCGCGGACCGCGTGCTCCGCCAGATAGCTGGCTTCCACTTCCTTCGCCTTACCACGAAGTGCAAGTTCAGTCGCGCCCCGTAGATGTATCGCCGACTCGTGCCACTGGCCCTCGAAAGACCTCAATTGCGCCAGCCAATACGGCGCTCGATATTCGTCAGTCCTCCCCACCACGGACTCGTACTGCTGTCGCCACCCCTGTTCGTCACCAGCAATAAAAGACACGGTAAACAGTCGCTCTCGAATACTTGTGCTATCCAACTTCTGCGCAAGTGCGCGCTGGCAAACATCTCGCGCTTCGTCAAAACGGTTGAGCCCTATCAAGGCCTCTGCGAGGTTTCCCGGCCAGATGGTCGTGTTTGGATTCAGTCGCAACGCTGCACTGGTGGCGGCTACTGCTTTTTCGAATTGACCTGTGATCGAATACAGGTTTCCCAGATTGCCGGGCCCGCGAGATTCACGAGGATAACTCCGTACGTACGCCTCCTGCGCCTCAATCGCCTTTTCCAATTCACCGGTTACGATCTGATAGTAGAAGTAGGTGATGCGGGCGCGTTCATCCTCGCTAACGCGATCACTCAAAGCGAAAGCCTTTGACAAACACTCGGCCGCCAGCCCAGGCTGACCCGTATTGCTGTACTGGAGCCCTAGGCCCAACCAGGCCACAGCAAAGTTGGGATCTGTTTCCGTTGCGCGTTTATAAAATTCGATGGCCTCGAAGGATCGCCCTCTGTCCTGTTCGCTTCTTCCCAGTGCATATTCCTTCAACGCTTCCAATGACGAAGTCGTAACCTCCAACTTCGCGTCAAACTTCTGGATCGAACTCAACGATTCGCCGAGTTTCTCGCGCAACTCTGTTGCCCCGCGCGAGAGCGCCTTGAGCACCTGGTCCTTCCCTTCAGCTTCAACCTGGACCAGTGCCAACTGATCGCCGGTTTGCCCATTGAGTGCTTCGAGCGTGATCGAATAGTTCCGCTCAAACTTAACAATCGTTCCCGCGATGAACGCCTTTAACCCCTGGCGCTGACAGATCTCTCGCGCCCGTTCGCGAGTGACCCGCTCGTCCGGTGACAGACTCATGAGTTGCAGAGTCGCGCGCATGCGAGTCTCGGGAAAGATGTCGAGAAACGGCGATTGCTGTAGCTGCACGGCAAGACCCTGGCGGAGAGTACGGTCAAAAACTTCCTCGCCCGTCTTGTTGTCAAACTCAGTGAGAAGAATGGTGTCCTTGTCGGTCAGCAGCGCTGCGCGCGTATTCTTGAAATACCAGAACAGCGTCGCGAATGCCGCAAGCGCGAACACTCCCATCAGCAACAACACGCCGCGCTTATGCTGCTTAACCTGATTGACGATGTACTCCGCACTCGATACGGGATAGGGCCCGCTTCGTTGCGTCGTGGCGGTCGGTCCGGAAATCTTCCGCGGAAAACTTTGCCCGCCCGACTGTGAGATCCCGCGTTGATCGAAAATAGCGGTACGATCATTTTCAGCCTGGTTCTCGAGGTGACGTTTGAGGTTCCGCATGTCGACCAACATGTCAGAGGCCGTCCGATAGCGGTCATCAGGGTTCTTTGCCAGCGCCTTGTCGACAATCCGTTCCAACTGTTCTGGCACGTGCTCAACAAACGTCGAAAGCGGCGGGTGAGGCTTTTCCTGAATGGCGGTTAGCTGCTGGAACAGATCTGGTCCTTCAAAAGGAACGCGTCCGGCAATCATTTCATAAAGGACGACACCCAAACTCCAGATGTCACTGCGGTAGTCGAGCGTCTTCAGCGCCAGCGACTGCTCGGGCGACATGTAACTCACGGTGCCCATGACGATGCCCGTCTCTGTGTGCAGCGGCGCGCTCGCCCCGCCGGAGTTTCCGTCCTGCCTGACGGGCTTGGCCAAACCGAAGTCGAGCACCTTGACGATGCCGTCACGTCGCCGCAGCATGATGTTTTCAGGCTTGATATCGCGATGGATAACATGCGCTTCATGCGCGGCGTTCAACGCGGCGGCGACCTGAATCCCGATGTCCAGCACTTCGTGAAGATTTAATCGGTTGCTCTTCAGGTGCTCTCTCAGCGTTACCCCGTCAACATATTCCATCGCCATGAAACGTGTTGAGTCGTGGACTCCGAACTCGTAGACCGTGAGAACGTTCGGATGATTGAGGCTGGAGACTGTCCTTGCTTCGCGAATGAAGCGCTGCATCCATTTCGGATCAGACGCGACGCTGGCCGGCAGGAGTTTTATCGCGACAGTGCGCTCCAACTCGCTTGTGTCCTGCGCGAGGTACACCTGGCCCATGCCACCCGTGCCGATGTGTGCCCGGATTTCGTAACGCCCCAGTTTTAAGCCCTCGCTAAGTGGCATTGCGAGATTTACAGGCGAGTTTGTATCCTGATTACACTAATACGGCAAGCGGTTTTGTAATTGAAACTTCATCCCACGCTGCTGCGTAGACAACTGTTCATCTATCGGTGTAAACCTATCCCACAATCTGTCAACGAAAGAGGTATCAAGCATGCGACCAAACGGCCAGTCTCGCCGCTCAATCATCGGTTTTCTAATACTTTCAGCTCTCCTAATCGTCGCTTTCGCGGTGCCGGTATGGGCGCAGAGTCCTCCGCCACTGATTGACCGCGAGCTCTTCTTCGGCGACCCGGAAATTGCCGGCGCCCAGATTTCCCCGGACGGCGCCTACATCGCGTTTATGAAACCGTTCAAGGGCACGCGCAATATATGGGTCAAGAAGACGGCCGATCCGTTCACGAACGCAAAGCCCATTACGGCTGACACCAAGCGACCCATCTCCACTTACTTCTGGTCGCGCGACGGTAAGTACATCCTCTTCGTCCAAGACAAAGCGGGCGACGAGAATTACAACGTCTACGCCGTCAACCCCGCCGACGCACCCGCCGCCGGACAGGATGTGCCAGCGGCTCGAAATCTCAGCGACGTAAAAGGCATCCGCGCGATTATCTATTCCGTGCCTCGCACGGAGCCCGACACGATCTACGTCGGCATGAACGATCGCGATGCGGCATGGCACGATCTTTATAAAGTTAAAATCTCCACCGGCGAACGCACCCTGGTCCGCAAGAACACCGAACGCATTACTGCTTTTTACTTCGATCTCAAAGACCAGTTGCGACTCGCAACCAGAGCGGCAGAGAACGGCGACACTGAAGTACTGCGCGTTGACACCGACAAGTTTACGAAGGTTTACAGTTGTAACGTGTTTGAGTCGTGTGGGCCAATTCGCTATCACAAAGACGGTCAACGAGTTTACTTCCTAACAAACACGGGCAGCGACGCCGATCTGATTCGGCTTGTACTATTCAACCCGGCGACGGGCAAAGAAGAGTTGGTCGAATCAGATCCCTTGAAGCGTGTCGACTTCGGCAACGCAATGTTCTCGGAAGTTTCGGACGAACTGATCGCCACTGTCTACGAGGACGAGCGCGAACGACTCTACTGGAAGGACAAGGGCTTCGAGGCTGATTACAAGAACTTGCAGAAACAACTTCCGGGCAAGGAAATCAATTTTGGCTCTTCCACGAAAGACGAGAAGCTATTCATCATTGCCGCAAACGCCGATACAGATCCCGGCTCCGTCTATCTGTATGATCGCACCACCAAGAAGCTGACGCTTCAATACCAGGCACGCGAGAAGTTGAACCGCGCATATCTCGCGCCGATGAAGCCGGTCAAATACCCATCGTCTGACGGGTTGGAAATTCCTGCTTTTCTGACCTTGCCGAAAGGCGTCGAGCCGAAGAACCTTCCCGCGATCATCGTTCCGCACGGTGGTCCATGGTATCGCGACAGTTGGGGCTATAACTCTTTTTCGCAGTTTCTCGCGAACCGCGGCTACGCTGTGTTGCAACCTAACTTCCGTGGCTCGACTGGTTACGGCAAGAAGTTTATCGATGCCGGAAACAAGCAGTGGGGCGACAGGATGCAGGACGACGTTACCTGGGGCGCGAAGTATCTCATCTCCCAGGGCATCGCCGATCCGAAGCGCATTGGAATTATGGGCGGGTCGTATGGAGGCTACGCCACACTCGCTGGC
Source organism: uncultured bacterium (assembly GCA_965649955.1). Taxonomy (GTDB): domain Bacteria; phylum Acidobacteriota; class Blastocatellia; order Pyrinomonadales; family Pyrinomonadaceae; genus PSRF01. The sequence continues at coordinate 28,274 of CBFGMX010000032.1, read as the reverse complement.
GTCGCATTTACACCTGACGTTTACGCGGCGGGAGTCTCGATTGTTGGCCCATCAAGTTTAATCACCCTGCTCGAATCGATTCCGCCTTACTGGGAACAGGCTCGCAAGCTTTTCCACGAACGTATGGGCGATCCCACGACGCCTGAAGGAAAGGCCCAATTGCTGCGCCAGTCGCCGTTATCTGCGGCTGCGAAAATAAAGACGCCGTTGCTCGTGATTCAGGGAGCTAACGATCCACGCGTTAAGAAACGTGAATCAGATCAGATCGTTATCGCTTTGAGGGACCGCGGTTTTCCAGTTGAGTACCTGGTCGCGGGCGATGAAGGCCACGGCTTTGCGCGTCCCGTTAACAACATGGCGATGTTTGCCAGCGCCGAAAAGTTTCTCGCGAAATATCTCGGCGGGCGTTACCAGGAAAGCATGACGCCGGAAGTGTCCACACGTCTGAAGGAAATAAACGTCGACGTGAAGACGGTGACGTTGCCGACGGCGGTCAGTTCAACATCGGAAATTCCGAAACCGGCGGTTGATTTGCGACCCGGTATTTACAACTACAAAGCGTCAATTGCTCTCGGCGGTCAGGAGATTCCACTCACCTTGAAAACAGAAATCAAGGAAGAAAACGGCGCATGGACCGTCAATGACACTGCCGTAACTCCGCAAGGCGAGATCACCGACGTCAGCACGATCGAAAAAGGAAGCCTGCTGCTGAAGCGTCGTCTGATTAAGCAGGGTCCGATGACGATCGAGATGAACGTTGCGCCGAACAAACTCAGCGGTTCGACGACGATGAACGGGCAATCCACACCGATCGACGTCGATCCCGGCGGCGCTTTGTTTGCCGATGGCGCGGGAAGTTTTGACGTGATTGCTTCGCTGCCGTTGGCGGACGGTTATAGTTTGAGTTTTCGAAACTTCGACGTGCAAAAACAGAAGACTCAGATAAAGCAATTAAAAGTAGTCGGGACTGAGAGCATCACCGTCCCGGCAGGTAAATTCGACGCCTACAAAGTGGAGATAGTCGCCGCCGATAATGAGGCTGATAAACAGACGGTCTGGATCGACAAGGCGAGTCGAAAAGTTTTGAAGATCTCCGCCGTGCTGCCGAGTCTGAACGGCGCGATCCTGACGTCAGAATTAACGCCGTAACGCGGTTGCTTGAATCCTACATACGTACGCGCGTCCGTTTCCGAACTTCGGGATCGGACGCGCGTCGTCACTTGCTGCCCTTCCGAATTAACGACTCATAGCACGGATTAGCCCCTAATACCTTAGTCCCTCACGGGAACACGTAGCCAATGCTGACACCAGCTCGGACGGTTGGCTGGTACCCAAGCCGGGCTTCGGGGGCCACGAATAGACGTTTGGAAATGAACACTTTCAAACCAGCACCCGCACTGGCGCTCCATGTCGTGTATGAAGTGTCGTACGTGACGGGTGCTCCGGTAACAAAGTCAGATCCATAAAAGACACTCTTGTGCCGGATCACGCCCACGCCACCGATCAAATACGGAACCACGCGGTCCTCGATCGAATTGAATTCATAAACTACGTTGGGTTGGACCACGTAGTCCTCGTCGTTCGATGAACGACGCATGTAGCTGAACTCAGGTTCTACGCTCCAGTGACGCGAGATGCGAATCCTGAAGGCGGTGCCGGCGACAAAATGTGGATATGACTTGTCATCAGTACCGAAGTCTGATGCACCCACCATCATTTTGATTTCTGCCTTCGACTGAAGAGCAGAATCTTGTGCGGCAACGTGGGAAGTGACTAGCAGACTGATCAAGACTGCGCATGTGCAAATCGATGGTCTCACTGCCGTTCCTCCTGAGGGAGAGTTGAAACTGCAGTAGAGAGAGAATCAAACAGAGTGCCTTCGCTGATTATTCAAAAACCTTCGATAAAAACCGGTGCGTGGCATCAACTGCGCCAGCGAAGTACTCCATAAGACAGACTTTGCCCGTCGAAAGTGGAACCCGTTTCTAAGCGCGCTGTCGCTTTGCTAAGCAGTGCGTCCGGTTTTCTTCGCGAACAATGAATAAAGGAGACCGAGAGAAACGAGGAACCAACCTGCGAGCGCTAGATAGATGAAGTATCGCGGTATAAGGAGCAACGGCGGAAAGTTTATGGCCCGGGCAAGTTGGATCGTACAGACTGTGTACATGCCAAAAGGAAAGACCATGCCCCAGTATTGAGGGTCGTATTTCAGAGGGAATCTTTTGTAGACGTGTCTCCAGAAGCCGAGTATCAAAAGCAAAGGAATCCACCATGTACCGGCAGCCCAAAAGAAAAGCGTGAATCCTTTCAAAAACGGCAGGAACTCGTTAAGCGTGGTCCAATACGGGGCTGCAATGATCAGACGTGCACCGGCGAGCGTCGTAATCGCCACGGCGCCCATGTTTATCCAGTAAGGCGGCGTGAGCGACGTCGTCGTGAGGCTGACAAAAGTGAACCGGTAGAAAATGAGCGTGATTAGAGGAATGTAAAGCATCGAGCCGAGCAAGAACATGCAAAGCGTAAAGAAAAGAATCGATTCACGATAAGCTTCAGAATAATCGACGAGCAAAGTTCCCAAAACTGAAATCGACTGCGTAGCGACAACTGCCAGCAGCCACGCACCATTCAACCCGCCTTCGATCGATGGTTTATTCTCGCGAATAGTCACCGCCGTGAAGAAGCTGTACATGATGACTACCCACAAGATTATCCCTACCAGCCAAAGCACAGACGCGATTCGAAATTGACCGGCAACGATCAGCAGTTCGCTACCGAGTACACTTGTTCCGGCAACGACAGTAAAAAATCCTGGCCCTTTTACGTGATTGTTCATGTCGTCCGTCACGCGACCGAAAAACATAAACAGTCGTAACAACAACAGCAGCCACAGCAGCGCATAGGCGACGATGTTCAGGACCAGCAGCACAACCGCGAGGGTCTTCATTTCGAGTAGGTAACAGGCAATGGAAACGATTCCCGTCGCCATCACCAACGCGAAGTATCCCGGGAACAGATCAGCCGCTGCTTGTAAAAGGAAGTTCCGGCGGTCGGGGGAGTTAGTCATGAAGTGAGTCCGGCTCTTCGTCACATCGTTTGCACTCGAGTTCAAACCCGAGTCGAGAATCGCGACCCTTCGCAGTGAGGACCCAGTTTCTCGTTGTCATCGGCGGATCGTGCCGTACGTGCTGCCGGTGACCGCATTCGAGAATGGCGCGCCAATGGTCTTCTTCGTCTTTTTCAAAACCAGTGATCCTCTGCTTCATTGATGCTTGACTGAACTGCGTATGTAGCCGCTGCTGGTTTTCCGCCGCGACACGGGCCGCCACCAGCGAAGAATCGAAACAGTGATGAGGAAACAAACGCCGGAAGCAATGACGAGCGGCAAAAGTACGGCGTAATGTCGCGCGAGGGCCGCATCGACGGTCGCCGCCAGTATCCAAAGCTGAGCGATATTGATCATCACGAGCATGATCAGCCGTGCCTGCCAGACCGCAACATGATGACGCTCCGATGGGCGCTTATTTGCGTTTGCCGCTTGCGAATTCACGTCAGATTGCATGTTGTCCCCCTGCGGGCTTACGACCGATGGCCCAAACCTGGCCGTCGCGTACTTCGATTTCGATAGTGTCAAGCGGGCGCGGCGGTGGACCATAAAGAACGTTGCCCGTTGCAACGTCGAAGGCGCCCTCATGGCAGGGACATTCGAGTCGCTGATCGTTGCGTGAGTAGTAAACGGGACAGGCGAGGTGCGTGCACTTCTGACCGTACGCGTGATACTCGCCGTTTGCTGTTCTAATCAGGATTGCCGAATCTCCTTCCGTGGGATAGTTGAAATTCAAACTGCTGTTCGGAGCGAGAGCATCAGCGCCAACGATCGGCGCGGGGAGGAACGACTCGGATTTTCGCGCGTCAAACGCGGCTTTAGCCGCAAATCCACCCGCTCCCAGAAACAGCGCCGCCGAAGTCAAGCCGAGAAAATTGCAGAACTCACGACGAGTGACATGGGCTTCTTCGTTGCGCTCATAAGGAAACTCCTCGTGAAACGGCGCAGTCGCGGCGCGCACATCGCTTTCGTCGGAACGCCCGTCCTCCTGAATTACTCGTTTGATTGTTTCCGAAAGATTGTTGCTCATGGTTTAGAACTCGTTCGCTTTGTCCGAGTGTTCGACTTGCGTATCGATCCAGGATTCGGTTGTGGGCACTTCCGCGTCGGCTCTCGACAGCATTCCTTCAAACACGCCACAACCATCGACCTTTACCTCGTCCGCATCAGTCGGCAACATCAAGTAAACCTTCGTTTCTACCTCTTGATTACCAAACACGTGAACATTGACGGGCTTGGTCCGTCTTAATGGCACGATCTCTTCATACTTTCCGAACGAAATAGCGCCGGTTGGACAAACGCTCGCACACATCGGTTTCAGTCCTTCGGAGGAACGGTCGTAGCACATGTCGCACTTCATCTGAAGATGCATTTGCGTGTTGTACTTTGGCACTCCAAACGGGCACGCGTTGACGCAGTTCCGGCAATCGAGACAGCGCGGCTTGAGCGCAGACATCACTACCCCGTCGTCTGAAACCTTGATCGCGTCCGCCGGACAAACGAGTGCACACGTCGGCTCCTTACAATGCATGCAGAGGGTCGGCATGGTTGCCGTTGTCTCAGCGCGATCGATGTAATCGACGAAGATCATCGAGTAGCCCTTATGGGTGGCGCATTCGCGGCAGGCGGCGACACAGGCACGGCAGCCAATGCAACGCTGCGGATCGATGAACATCGTCTCTTCCATTAGTCCTATCTCACCTCACTCAACGAAACGCCTTTTCGTTGCTGGCCCATAATCGGTAATTGGCGGGAATAAATCTTTTCGATTCGCGCCGCGCAGGCTTTGAACTCAGGAATCTTCGACACCGGATCGAGAACGGGATTTGTAAGTTGATTCACCGCCAGTTCTTCACCCCAGTGGTACGGTATGAAGATCGTGTCGGGCCGGATCGTGCGCACTACCAGGACTGGAAACACTCCTTCGCCACGGCGCGACACAACGCGCACGCGCTCGCCGTCGTTGATCTGAAGTCTCATCGCAGTTTCAGGATGAACTTCGACGTATGGCTCGGGACATTGCTCAACGAGAAAAGTGATTCTGCGAGTCTGATTGCCGGAAAGATATTGATAGACAACGCGACCACTCGTCAGTATTAACGGGAACTCTTCGTCAGGAACTTCATTTGGCGGATTGTATTCGAGCGCATGAAACCTGGCTTTCCCGTCTGGATGGTAAAACCGATCTTCAAATAAGCGCGGCGTGCCGGGGTGATCTTCAGTGGGACAGGGCCAGAAGATACCGTTGTTCCGCTCTATCTTTTCCCACGTGATGCCGTAGTAATCGGCATTGCCGCCCTTTGAAGCGATGCGGAGCTCTTCAAAGATGTCTCGCGGTGAGTTGAAGTTGAAGTACTTCTCTCGACCCATCCGCCGCGCGATTTCCCTGATAATCCACCAGTCGGCGCGCGCTTCGCCGGGCGGATCATTGGCTTTATTGATCTTTACGACGCGACCTTCGCTGTTACAGGTCACGCCTTCGTCTTCGCTCCACGCTGAGCCGGGCAGCACAACGTCGGCATAGCGCGCGCCTTCCGACATGAAAAAGTCGATGCAAACGTAAAAGTCGAGCCCTTCAAGTGAACGACGTACGTCGTTCGTGTCGGGAAGGCTCACCATCACGTTATTGCAGATTGAAAGCAGACCGCGAATTTCGCCTTCGCGCATCTTCGCAAACATCTCAACCACAGAGACGCCGGCCTGCGGCAGTTCTTCTTCAGGGAGACCCCAGATCTCGCAAACATGTTTGCGATGAGCCGGGTTTGTAATCGAACGCTGACCCGGAAGTTGATCGGCTTTCTGTCCATGCTCGCGTCCACCCTGGCCGTTTCCCTGCCCTGTGATGGTTCCATAACCGCGACCAGGCGCTCCGATCTGTCCCGTGGCTAACACAAGATTGATGTACGACAGAACGTTGTTGACCCCGTTTGAGTGATGTTCGATACCACGCGCATGCATCAGCATTGCGGTCTTCGCCCGCCCATACATCCGAGCGGCTGCGACGATTTTTTCAGCCGGCACGCCACTGATCTGTGAGGCAACATTGGGTGGATAGCGCAACGCCAGCTCGCGCAACGTCTCCCAGTCGTTTGTTCGTGTATCGATGAATGCCTGATCGATAAGGTCCTCCTGGATCAGGACATGGAGGATCCCGTTAGCGAGGGCAACGTCAGTGCCCGGCTTTAGCTGAAGATGGAGATCACCCTGGCGGGCAGTAGCCGTCTGACGTGGATCGACGATGATCCAGCTCCCGCCGTTATCGCGCTGCTGCCACAGAAACTTGTTCAGCACCGGAAAGGTCTCGGCGCAGTTTGATCCGGCGATAAGCAACACCTCAGCCAGCGGGATGTCGCTCCAGGGATTAGCCGCGCGGTCGATTCCGAAAGCTTTATTGTTTCCAGCGGCCGCCGAAACCATGCAGAGCCTGCCGTTGTAGTCGACGTAGCGGGTGCGAAGACCCGCGCGCGCGAACTTACCCATCAGGTACGTCTTTTCAGTCGTCAAAGACGATCCTGAATAGATGCCAATCGAGTCGTTACCATGAGTGTTTTGCAGCTCTTTGAATTTGTTGACGACGAGGTCTAAAGCTTCGTCCCACGACGCACGTTCGAACCGACCGTTTCGTTTGATCAGTGGATACAGTAGCCGGTCGGGATGATGCACCTGCAAATAAGCAGTCACGCCCTTGGGACAAAGCCGGCCTTCGTTAACCGGGAAATCGTAGCGCGGCTCAAAACCAACCACATGATTCTGTTCCACGAGCAGGTTCATGCCGCATTGAACTGCGCAGTACGGACAATGTGTCGGCACCACACGATCGATGACGCGGTCTGCACGCCAACCATCGTACGGCGCATCGTGAAGATGCGGCCCGTACTCGTCGATGATTTGATCTAGATTCTCAACTCTGCTCATCAGTTATGCTTTGCACAAAAGTTATGCTTTGCACAAAAAGTCGCACTCGGCCATCCATCTCAGCGTTGGCAGCGGTGAACACAATAGCTTCTTGTACAAGCTCATCAGGTATCAGAAGTATTTCGAGATCCGTGAAACACAGGCTCGTTTGCCTTTGGCAGGTTTGCATAAGCCAAACCGCGCATGATTCGTTTGCAGCGTGGACAGTAGTCCTGAAGCGCTTTGCCATCGCCCAGCGAATAGTCAAATCCGAGTTTGTCGACAACAGTTTTCAAATCATCAAGCCAGAGCTGGGCAACGAATTCCGTGTTGCATCGTGCGCACTTAGCCTGCGGCATCTCACGAGCGCGTTCCTGATAGAGCTCGACGCCGATCGAGGCCGGTCGTTGAACGACGTGGAACAGTTTTCCAAACGGCAAGTAAAAGAGCGTCATGATAACCGTTGCCTGATGCGTCAGGGCAATGAAGTGATACATGTAACCGTTCAGCCATAAACTCGAAGCGGTCAACATCAGACCGGTAACGGAGATTGCGATCAAGAGCAGATGCGGCACGAAGTCGAGCGTGAACTGCTGAAGCGCGATCGCGCCGCGATCCCGCAAGCGCCGGTGAATCGCTATCGCACAACCCGCAATGACCATCACTGCCGTGAAGTCGAGCGCGTGAAACGTCACCCACGCAATCAAGCTTCGGCCCTGCATCACGTTCAACGGGAAACCAAAAACGTAAGCACGGTACCCGAGATCACCTTCCAGCTTGAAATGCACCCAACCAAAAACGAGCGGGAAAGTAATGAGAGCCGAAATAACACAGCCCCACATGATCAAGAAGTGCATGGCCCAGCGTGAGAATCCACGCTTGAAGATGAAGCGCTGACCGACGATGTTAGTGGCCATCGTCCTGGCGGCACTGGCGGTGTTCTGCAAAAATTTTTCGCGCTGCAAGTAGAGTTTCCAGCCGCGGCGCCAGTAGACGCGCGTGGCGGGGCGCTGCAACCAAATGGCGTAGCGAAAGACGATGGCGCCAAAGGCGACGACGCTCGCGATCGTGTACCCGAAAAGCGCGGCGTCGTAATGTTCCAGATTGCGCGAGCCAACGATGATGAGGACCGTTAGCAGGAAAGAAGCTGCTAAGGCAAGCAGTATGGGTCTACGATGACTCGAACGGCTAATCATGCTCTGGCTGCTTTATTCGTCCAACCAAGCGCTCGGTGTAAATCTCGCTGGATGCTTCCGAAGTTCGCTCGTTATCTGTTTTAGCAGTTTTTCCTGCTCTTGAGAGTTCAAAAGTATTGTAACCCAATGATAAATCTGACTCTCTTCGAGCTGATTATGATTAACCAATCTCTGTTCGACTTCAAGGACGATCTTTCTTACATTGTTCAGCCCCTCCGGAACGACGACCTGCTCCGGCAAAGTCAACAACTCCCGCGTGATCTCCACTGCAAGCGCCAACTGGTGCATGAAAAAGTCGTGATCTTGACGCAGTTGCGCAACGGCCGTTTGCGCCTCGTCCAGCGTCGGCTCAGATGCGTGGCGGGTCCCAGCGTTTTCTACAGCACCTAAGATCGCCGGGAAAAGGTGCAAATGTTCTGCACGAATGTGGACCGCAAGCCTTGCCCAAAAGAAATCCAGTTTCATGTGGACAAGTTTTATATCACCATCGCGAAGTGCCCTCTGAAGTTGTTTTAGAACATTATCGAGCGCTGCGTGATCACCGATCAATTGCTCGCTGACGTGTGACATCGCAATGTAACCGCCTGCGGTTCGTTTACCTTGTGATTGAAACCAACGGGCGCGAACCGACGCTCGTTTTGGCCACCGCCTCCAACTCACTCAGCAATTCCGGCATGTCTATGCCTTCGCGGCGGCAGGCTTGTTCAATCGTAACCACGTGGGCCATTGTCTTTCGCAGCACTGGATTGCGCAACGGCGTAAATCCGTGACGCACAAAAATGTCGAGCGATTGGGGGTATCGCTCCAGCACTTCACCAACTTTGACGATTGGTGTGATCTCAAACTCTCGATTCGCTTGTCTCACCGGACGGGATTCTTTCTGGAGTTTCTTTCCGGCGCGCATGTTCGCAAACAGCTCGTATCCCCAAAGCGACAAGCCGACGACCTCGATAAAACCCGAAATGCCCATCACCGTGTACGCCGAGGGAGTGAAGTCGGTCGCGATTTGGAAAGAGACGCGGGTCAAATTACCCAGATTAAGCAAAAGGAACGTCGGCCACAGCGAGCGCGCGGCTTTCACATCGACGCCGGAAAGTGTCGGCACAACTTTGCTGGAAACTCCAACAATCATCATCATGATGAAACCGACTGTTAATGCATGACGATACGCGCCAAAGAAAGCATGTGAGAAAGGCACGTTTGAGCCGGTAACGGGCATGTAAATGCCGAAGTTGTATATCGGTGTAAACACCAGCATCGCCGTTGCCGCAATGAACCACACATACGCCGCGCGAATAAATTTCAAACTACGATCGCGTTCGCTCTCCGGGACGGCGCCAAACAATCGATATTGAAACGGAGTGCCGATCGCTATGACGAGAAGTGTGATCGTAGTTAACCAATGAATCGCCAGCAGCCAGTGATTACCGCCAGTCATGCCGGCGATGAAAAGAACAATACCGCTCAGGATCGATCCATTCAGGCCCCAGAAAAGAAATGCCTGCCACCGGCGAGACGGTTCGCGCAAACCGTACGCATGCGGCAAAAATCTCAACGAGACCCCAAGGATCATCATCACCGCAATGCCCAGCAACTGCACGTCACGGTACGGAATATTGTAGGTTGCGAGATTGAATAGAAGTTCTTCGCGACTCCCCGGCAATTCAAACAACCTGAAGATGACGGGATTCGCGATAGCTGCCAAAAGGAACCAGCCTAAGGCCGCATAGACAAATCGATCGTAACTCTCCGGCTTCTTTGCGGCCTGCGTGGTCATCGTGATCGCCAAACTGAAAACAGCGATCGAAATGAATTGAATAGTCGCCGCTAAGATCTCCAGTAATAAGGATGGAGGGGACAGCAAGTGGGCGACCGTTTGCAGAGCGATGCCTGCAATCATCAGCGGCAAAGCTGAGAAAGCGAGTCGAGGTCGCCACAGGCTGGTGTGCTTGAATCGCGGGAATGCCTGGTAGGCAAAACCCATGATGAAAAAGCCGACGAAGCCAAAGACCATCGCATGCCCGTGAGCAAGTACCCAGGAATACTCGATACCGCTGAAGTTCTTCTTGAGGCCGATGGTCAAGAGATTGATTGCGCCCCACATGCAACCGAGTGTCAGCAGTGTAGCGATTCCGGCCAGGAAGAAGGGCCGGTAAATCGTGTCGGCGATCGATGGCGAGAATTCAGCGTCGGGGGCGGACGGCGTTGTCCTGGCTTCGTTCAACTCACGTAACAGTTTGTCGAGTGGTACATCGTGCAGCCGCGCAAACCAGTCGATCCGCTCACGCGGACCCGATGGCCCACCACATCCACGCAGCCCATAGCGATCGAATACAGCGCGTGTTCCCGGATACTGCGTGACGACGTCGGGAAGCAAAGCGTCAGCACTAATCGACGAAGTTCTGTCCTCTGTCCCCATGGTGGTTCAACTTCAGCGACTTTCCAATTCCACCGCCTTGGGGAACAACATGTTGTTCTCCAAATGAATGTGTTGATGCAAGTCTTTCTCAAACCCTTCCAATGCCTGGTAGAGAGTCTGGTAGCTAATGCATCCATCGGACGGCACTTGATAATCCGCCGTGACCCCGCGCAGTTCCCGGAGAATGTCGCCGGCGACATCGTGTTCCATCGTCATCATCCGAATCGGATTTTTGACCGTGCCGAATGGCGCGAAGGGATCAGGCTGATGCCGTATCTCTGCCAACTCCATTGCTGCGATGTACGGAAAGAGGATCTGTTCTTCTTTGAACATGTGCGGCTTAAGATCCGCGCACAGCCGTTCAAAGAGTTCGACCACCTTGAGCAACTCGGGATGATTTGCACCATGTGCGCCGAGCACCTTCTCGGCGAGTGCCTGGATTCTGCTCATTTCCGACTTTGTAAAGACGTGATGCGTTTCCACAATGTGCGTAATGAGCTCTGTGAGGGATACCTTCTGAAAATCTACTGCGGCCTCGTTACCGGGTTCGGATTTCTCCAGGGCACGCAATTGTTCGATCACGTTATTGACTTCGACACCCGCAGTAGCGCACGCCTGTGTCAGCGGGCGATTGCCACCGCAGCAATAGTCGATCTGAAGCGTTTCGAAGAGTCTTGTTGATTCGGGTACTTGCACGGCAACTTCGCGCACGGTCATCTCTGAACTAATCATTCCTTTGTCTCCCTATTAATCTTTCCTGCGTTGGACACACACGTCCTCATGACCACGCTAGTGCAAGCCACATTCCCGAAGAAAAAGCGAGGAAGATTGGGGTTTTTGAAGAACCCGGCTGCGAATTTTTTAGCCTTAATGCGGATAAGTCCCCAGTTTAAATAATCAATAAGGCCACTTCCAATTGCGAATTTCAGGCATATCTTCACCGTGCTCGGAAATATAACGTTTGTGCTCGAAACGCTTGTCACGCATCTCCTGCAACAGGTGGGCGCCAATCGTTTCCAGCTTCGGGACGCGATCGATGACATCCATTACCAGGTGGAAGCGATCCAGGTCGTTCAGCACTACCATATCAAAAGGCGTTGTGGTCGTGCCCTCTTCCTTGTAACCACGTACGTGCAAATTTCCATGGTTGGTTCGACGGTAAGTCAGGCGATGGATGAGCCACGGATAACCGTGAAACGCGAAGATGATCGGCTTGTTCGTCGTAAACAGTGAATCAAACTCTTTGTCGGACAACCCATGCGGATGCTCGCTTTGCGGCTGTAGTGTCATCAAATCGACAACATTGATCACGCGAATCTTTAAATCCGGAAAACGCTGCCGCAGAATATCAACAGCCGCCAATGTTTCCAGCGTAGGCACGTCGCCGGCGCACGTCAGGACGACGTCAGGTTCCGCGTCGTCATCGTTACTAGCCCATTGCCAGATCCCGATTCCAGCGGCGCAATGCGTCATCGCCGCGTCAATGTCGAGATACTGGAGCGCCGGCTGTTTTCCTGCGATCACCACGTTGATGTAGTTCTGGCTGCGCAGGCAATGGTCCATAACTGACAACAGACAGTTCGCGTCAGGCGGAAGATAAACGCGCACGACGTCAGCCTTTTTATTCACCACGTGATCGATAAAACCCGGATCCTGATGGCTGAACCCGTTGTGGTCCTGCCGCCAGACGTGTGACGTCAGCAGGTAATTCAGTGAAGCAATTGGCCGGCGCCACGGAATATCGCGCGTCACCTTCAGCCATTTTGCGTGCTGGTTCACCATCGAATCGACAATGTGAATGAAAGCCTCGTAGCAGGAGAAAACGCCGTGACGGCCAGTCAGTAAATAACCCTCGAGCCAGCCCTGACAAAGATGCTCGCTGAGAACTTCCATGACGCGGCCGTCCGCTGACTGATGTTCATCCGCTGGAGAGGTCTTAGCGATCCAGACCCGATCAGTAACTTCAAACAAAGCATCCAGCCGGTTCGAGGAAGTCTCGTCTGGTCCAACAACACGGAAGTTGCGTTCGTCCATGTTGAGTTTCATGACGTCGCGCAGGAACCCGCCCAGGATGCGCGTTGCTTCGGCCTCGACGGTGGCCGGCGCCGGAACTGGCTGCGCGTATTCGCTATAGTCCGGCAGCTTCAGACTGTTGAGAAGCAAACCGCCGTTCGCATGTGGGTTTGCGCCCATGCGGCGATCGCCTTCAGGAGCCATTTCCGCGAGTTCAGTTCGAAATGTTCCCGTCTCGTCGAACAGTTCTTCCGGTTTGTAACTCCTCAACCATTCATCGAGCATGCGCAGGTGCTCTGGATTCTTTGCCGGTTGCGACAGCGGGACCTGATGAGAACGGAACGTTCCTTCGACCGGCTTGCCGTCGACAAACTTTGGACCAGTCCAGCCTTTTGGCGTACGTAAAACAACCATGGGCCACTGGGGACGCTCAGCAACGTTCTCTTCGTGCGCGTGCGTTTGAATCGTGCGGATCTCATCGAGCACCATGTCGAGAGTTGCAGCCATGAGGCGATGCATTTGTTCAGGATCATCACCTTCGACGAAATACGGTTTGTGCCCGTAGCCAAGTAGTAGGTTTGTGAGTTCCTCTTTGCTGATTCGAGCGAGCACTGTTGGATTGGCGATCTTGTAACCGTTCAGGTGCAGTATCGGCAGCACAGCGCCATCCCGCGTGGGATTCAGAAACTTGTTGGAATGCCAGCTTGCTGCGAGTGGTCCTGTTTCCGCTTCACCGTCACCCACAACGCAAACGGCTAGCAAATCAGGATTGTCAAATACGGCGCCATACGCGTGAGCGAGCGAGTAGCCGAGCTCGCCGCCTTCGTTTATTGAACCGGGAGTTTCCGGTGCAACGTGACTCGGTATGCCACCAGGAAAAGAAAACTGCTTGAACAGTTTTTTCATTCCCGTTTCGTCTTGAGAAATGTTTGGATAGAACTCGCTGTATGTGCCTTCAAGATAGGTGTTCGCGACTAAACCCGGCCCGCCGTGACCGGGTCCGGTTACGTAGATCACGTTCAAGTCGCGCCGCTTGATAACGCGATTCAAGTGAACGTAGATGAAGTTTAATCCGGGCGTCGTTCCCCAGTGACCCAGCAGTCTCGGTTTCACGTGTTGCAGCTTTAGCGGCTGGCGTAACAACGGGTTGTCATACAGGTAGATCTGTCCGACTGATAGATAGTTTGCGGCGCGCCAATATGCGTTTAGCAGCCGAACTTCTTCATCCGATAATTGAGTAGTTCCCTGTTCCGCCTTCGCGTTCATGATATTGCTCCCTCTGCTGCGAACCTGCCATCACCACGATTATTGACGACGCTCGTGAGTTTTGTGACAAGAAATCCTGTTTGGATCGTTGCAGACCTGAAAAATAGGAGTTCTTCGATGGTTATTAACCTCGATTCTGAGGAGATTCAGCAATTGTTCCAGTCGGCACGGGTCGCACGACTTGCTTGCGTCGCCAATGGAGAACCGTACGTGGTTCCCGTGAACTACGAATTTAGGGACGGCGCGATCTACTGTCATTCGCTACCGGGCTTAAAAGTCTCGGCGCTGAGAGAGAACCCGCGAGCATGCGTGCAGGTGGATCAGATCGAAACCGACCTCCGGTGGAGGAGCGCGTTGGCCTTCGGCAGATACGAGGAGTTAACCGACGACGCTCAGCGTCAGGACGCACTCACGAGTCTGATGCAGAGATATCCGATGATGACGCCGGTAGAATGGAGCGTGGTTCACGACGCGGATACTCAGGACATAATCGTTTTCCGGATCAAGATCGATCGGATGACCGGCGTCGCCGGGAGTTAGCATAAAAACTGCGGAGTTTTTCGCAGTTGCGTGGGGAGTTTGCCGTCCGTTTAGCCATCGGATGTGAGACGTAATGGGGTTCTAGTTGCCGGGCCTCGTAGGTATGCACATTGCTTCTTATTTCCACGGTTTGGTGAATTCATGAACCGCGGGGAAAAAGCAATGAAATCGCATCTTACATACACTCTCGATTTTTCTCAGATCTCCCTGAAAAATCTGCCACAGGTCGGCGGCAAGAACGCGTCGCTTGGTGAACTCTTCAACGCGTTGAAACCCAAAGGAATTGGTGTGCTCGACGGCTTTGCCACCACCGCCGATGCTTATCGCGCGTTACTGCAGGAAAGACAACTTGAATACGAGCTGAGATCTCTGCTCTCGGATTTCGACGTCAATGACGTAAGCGAACTCAGCGATCGTGGACATGCTGCACGCGTAGCTGTACTCGATACGCCTCTGCCCGCCGAATTACGCGAGGCAATTACCACTGCTTACGATCAACTCTGTAAGCGTCTGGGCCGCGAACCTGAGCTGGCGGTGCGCTCATCCGCAACTGCGGAAGACTTGCCGGAAGCTTCATTCGCGGGTGCTGCCGAAACGTTTCTCAATGTACGCGGCCATGCCGCTCTATTGCGAGCGGTGCACATGTGCTTTGCTTCACTGTTCACAGATCGAGCTATCAGCTACCGCGCCAGGCTCGGCTACGATCAACTACAAGTCGCCATCTCGGTTGGCGTTCAACCTATGGCTCGCTCTGATAAAGCGAGTTCCGGAGTGATCTTCACTCTCGATCCGGAAACCGGGTTCCGCAATGTAGCCACGGTCAGCAGTTCGTACGGGCTCGGCGAGTTTGTGGTGCAAGGTGTAGTCACGCCCGATGAATGGACCATATTCAAACCAACGTTAAAAATGGGCTTCCGGTCAATCGTCGGCAGAAGCCTCGGCACAAAGGAAGTACGACTTGTCTATGCCGATGGCAACCGGCAAACACGCAGCGAAACAACGCCGCCTGAAGATCGGCAAAGGTTTTCACTCACCGATGATGAAGTTCTTAAACTCGCAAACTGGGCCTGCCTGATCGAAGAGCACTATTCGCAACGCGCAGGCAAGACGCTGCCAATGGATATCGAGTGGGCCAAGGACGGGATTACGAACGAACTGTTTGTGGTCCAGGCCCGGCCTGAAACTGTTCATTCCGTAAAGTCTCAAACCGCAATCGCGGAAGTCTATCGTTTGAAGGGCCCACCAACACACCTGCTTGCTACCGGCCAAGCAATCGGAGAAAAAATTGGCGTTGGACCCGTACGACTTGTCCAGACGGTTGCCGATCTGGGAAAGGTGCAGCCTGGGGACGTGCTCGTCGCGCGATTGACCGATCCGGATTGGGAGCCTGTCATGCGACGCGTAGCGGCGATTGTGACCGATCAGGGAGGACGCACGGCCCATGCGGCGATCGTGTCGCGTGAGTTCGGTATTCCCTGCATTGTGGGGTGTGGCAACGCAACTGAAGTACTTCACGACGGCGATGAGGTCACGGTTTGCTGTGCTGAAGGATCCGAGGGCCACGTTTATGCCGGTCGCGCAGAGTTTGAGATCGAAAAGATCGACGCTGCGGCTGTGCCTCCAACGTTGACCCAGATAATGCTTACGGTTGGAGATCCATCCCGGGCATTTCAGACGTCATTCATTCCGAACTCCGGAGTCGGGTTAGCACGTACCGAATTCATAATCACCAATCACATCGGTATCCACCCGATGGCCCTCGCCCGCTATCCGAACCTGAAGGACGCCCGCGCCTTGCAACAGATTGGCGACTTGATCGGGTCCGAAGAGCCGCGCGAATTCTTTATTCGCCGTTTCAGCGAAGGAGTAGGACGGATTGCGGCGGCGTTCTATCCTAAACCGGTAATCGTTCGCACTAGCGATTTCAAAACAAACGAATATGCGCGATTACTTGGCGGCGCGGAGTTTGAACCAACCGAAGAGAATCCGATGCTTGGTTTCCGCGGCGCTTCACGCTACTACGACGAACGTTATGCTGACGGGTTCGCGCTCGAATGTGCCGCACTCTTGCGAGTACGCCGGGATATGGGTCTGACGAATTTGAAGATCATGATTCCTTTCTGCCGTACAGTGGAGGAAGCAAAGAAAGTGATCGACGTGATGGCCCAACACGGTCTGAAACATGGTGAGCATGGTTTGGAGATCTACGCCATGTGTGAACTGCCGTCGAACATCTCGAGGGCAGAAGAGTTTCTTCGCGTCTTTGACGGCTATTCGATTGGTTCCAACGATCTGACGCAGTTGATCCTGGGAATTGATCGCGATTCCGGAACTATTGCGCATCTTTTCGATGAGAATGATCGTGCGGTGATGGGCATGATCGCAGAGGTGATTAGCGAAGCTCGTCGAGCCGGTAAACCGATAGGCATTTGCGGCCAGGCACCCTCGGATTTTCCGGAGTTCGCGCGCTGGCTCGTCGAACGAGGCATTACTTCCATCTCCCTGAACCCGGACTCAGCCATCAAAACGACGTTTGTTATTGCGAAGCAGGAAGCTGAACTCCATCGCTTCGCAACAGCGAAGGCGCGATGATCGATCAAGAATCCAGTTGTGAGACTTTCGGGTGAATGAAGTGCAGGCTTGGGTTCTCAATAAACCTGCTGCTGTTCGTGACCGCCCACTCCAGCGCGCTGACGTGCCGGTCCCGACGCCCGCGGAGGATGAACTGCTGTTGCAAGTGGCCGCGTGTGGCATATGCCGCACTGACTTGCATGTGGTTGAAGGTGAGTTACCCGTCCGCCGTTCGCCTCTCATTCCCGGTCATCAAGTTGTCGGCCGCGTGATCTCAACCGGGTCGAACGTTAGAGACTTCATCGGCGATCGTGTCGGAGTCGCATGGCTTAATCGGACGTGTGGCGTTTGCGAATTCTGTGTTGCTGGTCAGGAAAACTTATGCGAGCAGGCGATGTTTAGCGGTTGGACAGTTGATGGAGGCTATGCCGAGTACATGGTGGCGCCTGCGGCGTTCAGTTATCGATTGCCTGACCATTTCGATGATATTCAAGCCGCTCCTCTGCTTTGCGCCGGGATTATCGGTTATCGCTGCTTGCGTTTGACGGGAATAGACCAGAGGAATTGGCTGGGAGCGAGGTTGGGTCTTTACGGATTTGGCGCGGCCGGCCATGTCTGCATTCAACTTGCACGTGCGCGTGGAGCTGAGGTGTACGTGTGCACGCGAGATCGTGAGCGGCACCAGGCACTCGCGCGCGAACTCGGCGCGGTATGGGTTGGAGATTCATTTGACGAACCACCCGTCAAACTTGATGCAGCCGTGATTTTTGCGCCCGCAGGAGAACTGGTTCCCGCGGCGCTCAGAGCGGTGCGTAAAGGTGGCACGGTTGTTTTAGGCGGCATTCACATGAGTCCCATTCCTTCGTTCGACTACTCACTTATCTACGGCGAGCGTGTCGTGCGTAGTGTTGCCAACAACACGCGCGAAGATGGCCGCGAGTTTTTGGCGGAGGCGGCCCGGATTCCGGTACGCACGCATGTACAAACCTTTACATTCGACCAGGCAAACGATGCGCTAATTGCATTGAAGAGTGATTCGATTCGCGGAGCTGGTGTGTTGGTTATGAAGTAAATGCTACTGAACGAACTTCCTTTTACGACGGATCAATTTCTGAGAGTGTTTGAGCACTACAACACCGCCGTCTGGCCTGCGCAACTAGTTCTTGAAGGTGCCGGATTACTGGCTATTTGTCTGGCACTCCAGCGCAAATCGAACTTGAGTAGAATCATCAGTTTCGTCCTCGCGCTGTTGTGGATTTGGATGGGCTCTATTTATCACCTGTTGTTTTTCAGCGGTATCAACCGTGCGGCAGTTGCCTTTGCCGTATTCTTCATCCTGCAAGGCTTGCTGTTCTTCAGAGCTGGAGTCGTGAAGAACGAGCTCCGATTTCAGTTTCGACTGGACCTTTACGGAATTGCGGGTAGTCTGTTGTTCGCTTACGCGCTAATCGTTTATCCGGTACTCGGATACTGGTTTGGTCATAGGTATCCGGCCTCGCCAACTTTCGGTCTACCTTGTCCGACGACGATCTTCACGTTCGGCATGCTGCTTTGGACCATCCGTCCTGTTGGTCTATATCTTTTGTTAATACCTGTCGTATGGTCGTTGGTTGGCTTCTGGGCCGCGATTTCGTTGGGAATGACTGAAGACTTCGGCTTGTTAGTGGCCGGCGCCATCGGATCGTTACTAATCATCGTTCGCGACAGCACGCTTAAACCGCTTACGGCTAACTAAAAATGCCTCGCCACGGCCACGGATCGGAATACGGTTGCGCGAGATACCGGCTAATTCGGCAGCCCTGTTTAAACGGTCACCGCTGCGCTCGCTTGTGTGTCGGACGAGAGAGAACTCTGCTTGAATCGCAACAGCGCAGTGGTGCCATCGGCTGATTTGATTGCAAGCGCCACGTCGACTGCGTCGTCTGTCTGTTCCAGGCTCACCTGGACCGGCTGGCTGATGCTGTGCGTGATGTGATCGTCCGGCTTCTCCCCAGCCATGATCATGATCCGGTTACCTTGAATATCATCCCATTCATTGACGATCCCTTCGAAGGCCAGCTCTCGCTCTTCAATTTGCGCTCCAATGTCCGCACCAAGAATTTCCAGTGTCGCCAGCGAACCTTCATGTTGACGGCTGAAGCGATCGAAGAACTCTCGCCATTCGTCTTTCAGAATCTCTCTCGTCTTCATTTGAACTCTCCTCTCCGATGTAAAAACAGGCAAAGCACGTGCCCTGCTTACGCGTTTGCGAGCTGCGGTCGAGTTAGCCTATACGCTGGGGAAATGGAACGCGGCAATGGAACGGCTCTTGCCCTTATTTTGAGTAACTTAGGGGATTTTTACGATGTTCATACATGAGATGAGCGATGCCGAATGTCGCCGGGTTTTGCAGAATGCAAACGTCGGCAGGCTCGCATGTGCGCACGACGATCAACCTTACGTTGTTCCGATTAATTTTGCGTTCGACGGTACTTACATTTATGGGTTCACTACGATCGGGCAAAAGGTTGAGTGGATGCGTTCCAATTCATTGGTTTGCTTTGAGATGGATCAGATCACTAATCGTAACGAGTGGTTAAGTATTGTGGTATTTGGTCGATACGAAGAGCTACCCGATACGCCGGAGTATGAGTTCGAGCGTGCTCAGGCATTACAGTTTTTGCAAAGACGCGTGATGTGGTGGGAACCCGCTTACATGTCACGGGAACATCGTGATCAACCTCACTCCCTGACGCCGGTCTTTTACCGTATTCACATCGAAAAAATGACTGGTCACCGTGCCACTTCCGACGTTAAGCAAGTGGGATCTGCTGCGGTCCCAGTTTCTGACGTTAAGCGAGGTTGGTGGAGCAGGCTGTTACATCTCAACTGATGTCTGCGGATGTCTGGAGGGAATCTAGCGCTTACATCGTCTTTGACGAGGGCCGAGAGCGTTAACTCCCGGCTCCCCGTTTCACGCTTTAGCTAACTATGACGTCGCAGATTTATTTGACCATCGCGGCCTTTGCTTTGGCCGCCTGTTCGCCGTGTTTGATTTCCAACCGGCGCACTTTCGGTTCCTGTTGCGGCGCCTGCATCGTTATCACCAGGACGCCATCGTTGAATTCGGCTTTGGCTGTGTCAGTCTTTGCACCTTCCGGTAACGGTATCTGACGATAGAAAGTGCCGTAGCTGCGCTCGCTGCGATAGTAGCCCTCGCGATTCTCTTCCATCTCCTCTTTCCGTTCACCGGAAAGGGTCAGCATGTTTTCGTTGATCTCGACTTCGACGTTCTCCTTTTTCATGCCGGGCAGATCTGCGCGCACGATGAACTCGTTGTTCTTTCGTAGCACTTCGATCTCAGGTACCCAACCCACGTGTTCAAATTCCCTCGTAAACGGGAAGAACTCTCTTCCGAAAAGACTCGGAAATCGAAAACCCTCAAACTCTTCGAAAAGTCGTTCCATGTCGGTTGCGAACCTGCGCATGAAGGTAAAAGGGGTCGAAACGGTACCCGGCTTCTCTTCCATGAGAGCCAGTTCCTTTTTCTCTTTCTTCTCTTTCATGATTTTCTCCTCTTTCGTATCAATGGTCAGCCAGCACGCGAACTCTCAAAGTCCCGCCACGAAGTCTGGCCGATTGACACAATGGTCCATTGATTACACTAAAACGACGCAATGAATGTACCGGCGCAAACCGCGCGAAACGCGGAATGCATTTGTGACTGCGGCGCTTGCCGCTGTGGAAACTTGCCTAAAACTGCGTAAAAATTCGCTATTTACGATCACTGCTAACATCGCCTTAATTACTAATTAATAAATAATTACATCCATTCCCACCGGCATAAGCCGGCTAAGCTCTTCCGCAAGAAACATCGGAACGCGAATACATCCATGACTATCGGGATAGACGTGGATGGTCCAACTGCCGTGAATTGCAATGCCGGCATGTATGTAACTCGGGTAATAAAGAAACCCAAGGGAACTAATTCGCACTCCATTGATCTTCCTCAGCACTTTGAAGTCTCCGCGTGGCGTGTGGGCGCGATGAACTTCTCCATGGTCAATGTATTTCTTTTCGTTGCCGGTACAGACCGGCACGATATGCGTGACGAACCCCTCCTCATTCACCAGAAATAGAACCTGACGCTCCAGATCGATCTCGACGTGCGCATTCTCCGCGTATTTGGCTGACGGTCGGATTGCCGCGCGGAGCGCTTCAAGTTCTTCAATCGTAAGTTTTCCAGTTCGCTTGCGGCCTTCGACTTTCTGAAATGCGATTAGCGCGTGTCGCGATCCGGAATCGAGTTTTCCATCGACTGGACCGGTCCAATACCCGAGGTCTGTAAGACGCTGCTCGGTTTCAAGAACCTCGGCGGGACTAACGGTTTGTGGTTTAACGCGTCGTTCGGTGGCGAAAGGCGTGAGAGAGGGAGAGGCAAGGAACGTCGTCAGCAGTCCGGCAAACACCAGGCTGCGAAGAACGGACCGCATGATAAGTCCTCCTGAACATGACAGGACGCATCACTCGTGCCGCTTCTAACTTCCAGTTTTACGACTAGCGTGAAAAGACGCTGCGGCTTTTCGCTCAGTAGATGTGTGTAAGTTTTCCCAATCGAGTCTTGCGGCAGCACGGAACCCGTTGTTTCCGGTTGGTCGAGGCGGCATATTCGTTGCCTCGAAAACGTTGGAGGAGGTGAAATCTTATGAAGGTGAAAGACATCATGACTGTCGATCCCAGGGTGTGCGATTTAAACGAGAGTCTGGCGGAAGCAGCCAGGACCATGTGGGATGCCGACTGTGGTGTGCTGCCCGTGCTTAAAGATGGCAGAGAGGTGGTTGGTCTGATTACGGACCGGGACATCTGCATGGCAATGGCCATGAGGGATGCAAATCCCGCTGCTATTTCGGCGGAGGAAGTCCTGAGTGGCGAGGTCTATTCGGTTGCACCTGAAGACGAAATTCATAAAGCACTCGAGGTAATGCAGGAACATCAGGTGCACCGGCTCCCTGTAATCAGTCCGGAAGGCGAACTCGCAGGAATCTTGTCGATGAATGACATCGTCTTGAACGCCCAACGAAAGGCCAATGGGAAGACGTCGGAGATTAAATACGCCGACGTTGTAGATACTTACAAAGCAATTTGCTCGCACCGGACTCCTGAGCAACAGCAGGCGGCTGCTGGTCATTGAAAGGACCAAAGTCCGACGGATGGAGGCAATTATGGAACGCCGAAAAACCGATTACGAAATCAAACAACAGGTGCTTCGCGAGTTGAAATGGGATTCGCGGATCGCGTGGGCGCAAATCGGCGTGGAGGTCCACGACGGACTCGTAACACTGTCCGGCGCAGTAACTACGTACGCGCAGAAAAATGCTGCACAACAGGCCGCGCATCGCGTCGCTGGCGTGCTCGACGTAGCAAATGAGATCGAAGTGAAGCCAAGCGGAACTTTTGCTCACTCGGATCAAGAGATAGCCAAGGCAGTTCGCCATACTCTCGAGTGGGACGCGCTGGTTCCTGACGAGCGCATTCAATCAACTGTTTCCAATGGATGGGTTACTTTGGAAGGCGACGTTGACGTTTGGCGAGAATGGGAAGACGCCGAGAAGGCTGTATTACGGCTCGCCGGAGTGATCGGCGTCATCAACAAGATCAGGATCCTTCCCCGCGAGATCGATCCGGAGGAACTTCGCGAGGAGATTGAGGAGGCGCTCGAAACAAGGGCCGATCGTGAAGCTGATCGTTTGCGGATTGAGGTCAAGGGCGGAGCGGTCGAACTCTGGGGCCGCGTTCATTCCTGGCAGGAAAAGCGTGCCGTGCTCGGCTCGATCGGTCATATTCCGGGCGTGCTGGCGGTGAAAGAACATCTCCGCATCGACCCGTATTTCTAAAGCACGATAACTACGCTGAAAGCATGATCAAGTGGCGCAAGGATCTACATTTGACACGCTCGCGAGAGATCGCGAGCGTGTTGATCGGTCATGGTTGGGATTACCTGCTTCATAGTCCACAGCGCACCAAACTCAAACCTAAAGACCTGCAACACCGGCCAACACTTACACGACCTGAACACCTGCGTTCAGCCCTCGAAGAACTCGGTACGACTTTCATCAAGTTGGGCCAGATACTCTCCACGCGCGCTGACTTGCTGCCGCCAGATTATCTCGCAGAGTTGAGTAAGCTTCAGGACTCAGCCCCCGCAGTGCCGTTTGAAGCGATAAAAGAAGCCATCCTCAAAGAACTGGGCCAACCCATCGAACAGGTCTTTCGACAGTTTGATCCAAAACCGTTGGCGGCGGCGTCAATAGGTCAGGCACATGCAGCAACGCTGAAAGACGGCACTGAGGTGGTGGTGAAGGTCCGCCGCCCCGGGGTAGTGGAACAAGTCGAAGAGGATCTGAAGATTCTTAAAGAGTTGGCGAATGCTGTCACCGGCCGTTTGGAATTCGCTGAGCGATACGACATTCCCGGCATAGTCGAAGAATTTTCAGATACATTGCGCGCCGAACTTGACTACGTCCGTGAAGGACACAACGCGGAGAAGTTTGCAGAAAACTTCGCTGGCGAGCGTGGCCTTCACATCGCGCGGGTCTTTTGGGAAACAAGCACTTCACGCGTACTTACTCTGGAACGCATACGCGGCACGAAAATCAGCGACGTCGCGAGTTTGGACCAACAAGGAATCGATCGGCCGGCACTCGCAAGGTTTGCTACCGACGTCGTCATGCGAATGGTCTGTGAACACGGATTCTTTCATGCCGATCCGCATCCGGGAAACTTCTTCATCGAATCGGACGGCACGATCGGCTTGATCGATTTCGGGATGGTTGGAAACCTCGACGAACAGACACAGGACCATCTGGCAGACCTGCTCATCTACATAAACCACCAGGACGCGGATCGTCTGGTGGACGTTCTTTTAGATTTGGGCGTTAGTAAAAAGCGAGTGGATCGTGCTTCGCTGCGTCATGACGTTCAGCATCTCTTGACAACCTACTGGGGTCTTTCTCTGGGCGAATTACGATTAACCGCTCTACTCAACGACGTCTTCGCGGCAATGCGCAAGAACCATTTGCATCTGCCCTCAAACCTTTCGCTGCTGGTTAAGACGGTCATAATGATCGAAGGCCTGGGAGTGAAACTCGATCCTGAGTTTCGCATGACAACGGCACTGGAATCCTATGCGAACCGGTTGATAATGCAAAAGTATTCGCCGATCAAACTCATCCACAACCTCGGCCAGGCAAGTTTCGATTTAGCCAGATTGAGTATCGAGATGCCTCAGCACCTGCGCCGGATCGTGAACGCGACTGAGAATGGCAGCTTGCAAGTCGGGATGAGACCTGAAGGTTTCGACCCGATCATCAACCGGTTTGAGAGGATCTCGAACCGAATCGTTTTGGGAGTTATCGCCGCCGCGTTCATCAACGGCCTGGCGGTACTTGCCTCAGTGTACCGCCCGCCAGGCTGGGAACGCTGGGCCTGGATCGTGTTTGCCTTTGGATTTTTCTGCGCCCTGACGTTGGGGATATACCTCGCTTTCAACATCCTGCGCCCGCGGCGCCGGTAACTCTTGTAGCTCTCATAGCAGTTTGTCGGTCGGTTGGCGGCGTTTGTCCCAGGGATTGATGAAGTGAGGTTCTTTTGAGTGATCGTGGTTATCGAATGTCACGATTTCCGTGATTGCCGGCAGATCGCTGTTGTGAAATTCCTCAACTGTGCCGCTGAATGCAATCCGTCCCTGATCGAGAACAATCACTTTCGTTCTCGGTAATCTATCAGGCGGCGCTTCCGTGATAATGACTTCCCCGCTCTCAGTTTGCGAGGCTCTCAGTTTCGCGAGATGTGCGATCTCGTAAATCTTCTTTGTGACGTACAAGGATGAGATGTTGTTGACATCGCGCGCACGAATGATGAGATCCAGCACCTGGATCGCCATGATCGGATCGAGACTCATCGTCGGCTCGTCATACAACATGATCTTGGGCCAGCCAATTAAAGCGCGAGCAATCTCCAGGCGTCGTTTCATTCCGCCTGACAACTCTTCGGGAAACTTGTTCTCTTCGCCCTCAAGGCCCACGAACTGCAATACCTCACTTACAGCTTTCTGAATCCTCTCGTCGTCCCAACCATGCTCCGCGGGCCGGTAGGCCACGTTGTCATAAACTGTCAGCCCGGTGAATAAGGAATCCTCTTGAAACACCATTCCCATGAGCCCTCCGCGGATAGCGAGGAGTTCAGTTTCGTCGAGCGCTTCGATCTCGCGACCGTCAATCAGAATCTCGCCTGAATCCGGCTTGAGAAGGCCGATTGCGAGACGCAAGAGTACTGATTTTCCTGAACCGGAAATTCCTGTCAGGATGGCCATCTCGCCGCGTTCAAGCCGGAAGCTGATGTCTGCCAGCGCCGGCGTGTCGTTAAAGCTCAGGTAAACGTTGCGAAATTCAATGGCGGGCGTCGGGATACCCTTGTTTTGAGTCATGGTCTTCTCCGCAGACTTGTCTAGCTTCATTTTGGCAACGCTTGTGCCGTTTGTCAGCCTACAAAGCTGAAGGAAATCGCCAGAAAAGAAGCGAACGGCCTTGCGTCTGCGAGAAAACTCCCGCCTGATTGCGGAATACCCCGCAGCCGGCTGCTCTCTCACCGCCAAAAAGCCAAGGATACGAAAGGAATATCTATTGCGATTGTTCAGCAGGGGTCGCACTTCGTCCAGGGAGCGCTGAAATGGTAGACAAAATGAAAATCCTAATCGCTTATGACGGTTCAGACTGTGCCGAAGCAGCTTTGGATGATCTCCAGCACGCGGGATTGCCGGAAGATGTTGAAGCAAGTGTTATGTCTGTTACCGAAGTTTGGTTGCCGGCGCCGCCGCCTTCCAGCTTCGAGGTCGTAGAGTTGGCGCGCGCGGTCCACGTGCCTTCCGACATGACACGCGTCTATTCCCAACACTCGCCCGCAGCTCAGGCTGCCCAGGCACTCGCGGATCGCGCAGCTTCACGTTTGCGCACAAATTTCCCCCGTTGGCGGGTCTCGACACAAATAGCCGTCGGTTCTCCCAGACGCGAATTGGTCCACGAAGCCGATCGTTGGCGACCCGATCTGATCGTGCTTGGGTCCCACGGACATTCGATGTTGGGCCGACTTGTGTTGGGCAGCGTTTCGCAAGGGGTGTTAACGGACGCTCGCTGCTCAGTGCGCATTGCGCGTGGTCGCGTTGAAGAACCAAACACTCCGGTGCGCATTGTTGTCGGCGATGATGGTTCCGATGGCAGCACTGCGGCAGTTCGAGAAGTCGCTTCTCGTAATTGGCCGCCTCACAGTGAAGTTCGCGTTATTGCAGTCACGGATCCTTTGGAGCCCGGCTTGGTCAGCAGTTTCATTCCTCCGGTTCGAGATTTTGTGAATGAGTCGAACCAGGCAGATCGGGATTGGCTGAAGACGTTACTGCAAGAGTCGTATGAGGAGTTGAAATCGTCGAATCTTAAAGTCTCAACTGAGGTCCTGGAGGGCGACCCGAGGCGCGATTTAGTGGAGGCCGCGGAAGCGTGGGGTGCTGATTGTGTGTTCGTCGGATCAGTCGGCTTCAACAATCGCTTTCAACGTTGGGTGCTTGGCAGTGTTTCAGCGACAGTTGCAGCTCGCGCGCACTGCTCCGTTGAAGTTGTAAGACTACCGAGGGCCAACGAAGGAACTGCTCAACAATTCGATTTCACGCGGAATTGAACATTGAGTGAGCAGGGAGGAGGGTTTATGACTACCCAAAGAATTCAATTTGATTGGAGTTTGATCGGCCTCGAGTGGATTGCCAGAGTTGCAAGTATCGCAAGTATCACACTCCTCGCGATGCTCTTTTTTGGTGAAGCTGTTCGTCCATCACAGATCAGTTCTCAGGAGTGGGCTGGGCTTATCTTCTTTCCGATAGGCGTAGTTGTGGGAATGATTGTCGCCTGGCGAAAAGAAGCATTGGGCGGATTTGTGACCGTTGCAAGTTTGGTTGGTTTCTACCTGGTCT
The DNA here is from genome assembly GCA_965649955.1 of uncultured bacterium. GTDB lineage: Bacteria > Acidobacteriota > Blastocatellia > Pyrinomonadales > Pyrinomonadaceae > PSRF01. The sequence continues at coordinate 1,278 of CBFGMX010000032.1, read as the reverse complement.
ACGGTTACCTCTTGAGAAACCACATTGGCGGCTGGTTCTTTTTGGCATTTGCCGGTCCTGGTTTCTTGTTTCTTTTGCATTGGCTTCTGTGTCGTGTTACCGGGAGATCGGGACCTAGCTAGAACATCGGTTGATTTTTGCACACGACTTAGGGTGAGGACTAATCATGGAAAACCAATACTATTACACCACCGAGATCGAGTGGTTTGGAGAGCGCAGAGGCAACTTGAGCGCGCCAAAACTGCCGGAATTAGTAGTTGATGCCCCTCCTGAATTTAAAGGACAGGAAGGAGCCTGGACGCCGGAGCATCTCTTCGTCGCGTCCGTCAGCTCTTGTTTCATGACCACGTTCCTGGCCATTGCCGAGAATTCAAAATTCGATTTTGTCAGTCTCCGTATCGGAGCAAATGGCAAACTCGAAAAGCGAGAGGGGCAGGGTTTCATGATTACTGAGATCACGCTTCGGCCGGAACTGGTTCTTCGCGATGCTCGTGGCATCGAACGGGCGCTCCGGATTCTGGAGAAGGCGGAGAAAAACTGCCTGATCTCAAACTCAATCAAAACGCAGATCACGCTTCAGCCGGAAGTCACCGTTGCAGAAGCGGCAAATGCAGCTCCCGAATCGTTATTTTCTCAATCGGCATCGAATGGAAACCGATTGTCGGGAGAAGTGACTGGCTAAAACTCCTCGCGTCTGACTAGTGGCCGTTTTGACGTGCTGTACCAGCCTGCTTAGTCGCTTCCTGGTCCAGTGGTGAACCAGAGGATAATGAAAATGATGGTTGCGGCAATGCCTACGCCGATTGCAATCTTCGCGCCTGTCGAAAGGTTGTTGCCCTGAACGCTTTTTACCTGCGTGTAGGCCACCGTGGTAGCGACTCCTGTCTTCTGGTTAGTGACGATAAAAGTCTCTGAGCCGGCCTCGCTGATGTAGCCCTCGAGCTTTGCCTGGTCCCGCAGCTTGACCTTCACTCGAGTCGACTCGCCGGTCCCGAGTTTCAGTACATTTGTTTTGATCTTCTCGGCGAAGCGCGCTTGCTTCTCTTCTTTGGAGTCGGCATAGACGAGCCTTGCACCTCCGAGATTTATCACCAATGCAACAAGCAACAGCGTGAACAGTTTCCTGAACATACGAGACCTCCGTCGGGTGAATTTGACAAAAAACCGGGACCGAAGCGACGAGTTTAGACCACAAGTGAGTCAGTGAACGCTGGTTAGTCTATCACCAGCGAGTTGAAATCGCTTTGCACGAAAAGGGACTAAAGCGGGTGAATATTT
>CBFGMX010000031.1:0-38921 GCA_965649955.1 uncultured bacterium | reverse complement strand
TCCGTTGAGAACACGGATCAAATACAGAGTTATCGGATCTGGCAAGTAATCACAGCATCGGCAGTCGGCACCATGATCGAATGGTACGACTTCTATATCTTCGGCAGTCTCGCGGTAACAATCTCGCCCCTCTTCTATCCTGAGGGCAACGACACACTTGCCCTCATTGCTTATTTATCGACGTTTGCAGTCGGTTTCGTCGTCCGGCCGTTCGGTGCGTTGTTCTTTGGACGCATTGGCGATCTCGTCGGACGTAAGTATGCCTTCCTCGTTACGTTGCTAATCATGGGCGGCGCAACCGCGGCGATCGGTTTCCTGCCGACATACGCGACCATCGGCATCGCCGCGCCGATCATTCTTCTTCTTATTCGCATACTTCAGGGACTCGCGCTGGGCGGTGAGTATGGCGGCGCCGCCGTTTACGTCGCCGAGCACGTTCCCGACGCGCGACGCGGGTTTTATACGAGCTTCATCCAGATCACTGCAACGCTGGGACTCTTCATGTCGCTGATGGTGATCCTGTTGGTCCAGAACTCGATGTCGCGCGAGACGTTCAGCTCGTGGGGCTGGCGCGTACCGTTCATCATCTCGATCTTCCTGGTCGTTATCTCGCTTTATATCCGCGTGCGTATGAAAGAGTCGCCGATCTTTCAACAGATCAAGACGGCCGGCATGACTTCCAGCAAACCCCTCATCGAGGCGTTTACGAAGTGGGAGAACCTAAAGCGCGTGCTGATCTCGCTGTTCGGTGCGACGGCGGGTCAAGGCGTCGTCTGGTACACCGGACAGTTTTATGCGTTGTTCTACCTGCAAACAGTGCTGAAGGTGAACGGTCGATCGGCGCAGTACATCATTGCAATCGCGCTGCTTTTGGCGATGCCATTGTTTGTGTTTATGGGTGCACTTTCCGATCGGATCGGGCGCAAGTGGATCATGATGGCGGGTTGTCTGCTCGCGGCGGTTTCGTACATGCCGATCTATCAGGCGATGCAGCGCGCGGCTGGTTCCGAGGTCGTTACCGCGTCGTCACAAGAAAACACGATAACCGGCGCGATTAGCCTGACGCCGCAGACGATGGTCAACGGCAAACTGGAAGCGGCGAAGGAGGTCTTGCCTTACACCAACTTTGAAGCCTTCATCGTCGATCCAGTGGCGTGGAAACTGATAGCGCTGGTTTTTATACAGGTGTTCTTTGTGACGATGGTCTATGGGCCAATCGCCGCTTATCTGGTTGAGGCGTTTCCTGCGAAGATCCGATACACAGCGCTGTCGTTGCCCTATCACATCGGCAATGGTGTATTTGGCGGACTGTTACCGGTAATTGGACTGTGGGTGGTGAAAGAAACGGGAAACATCTACGCCGGACTTTACTATCCAATCATCGTCGCCAGCGTGACCTTCGTTGTCGGATCGTTGTTGCTCAAAGAGACGAAGCACACGCTGATCTGGGACGAAATCAAGTAAAGGCTTTTCCCGGAAAGGCGCAAAGACGCCAAGCAAGTCAGATCTCTATTCGTCGTCGCCTCTTTGCGCTTTTGCTGTTTGCGCCTTTGTCACCTGCGTCTTTGCGTCTTTGCGAAAAATCTTCTTTCGAAACGCTTAGGGGGCTTGCTGCTTGAAGATCACGCCGTTCTTCATCACAAAAACCACCTTCTCCGTCGCGCGAATGTCTCTGAGTGGATCGCCGGGGACCGCGATGATGTCGGCCCACTTGCCCGGCGTTAAAGTCCCCACATTCTTTTCCCAACCCAACAACTTTGCGGCACTCGAGGTCGCGGCGACGATTGCGTCCATGTTGCTCAAGCCGCCCCACTCCACGAGCAATTGAAACTCGTGCGCGTTCGTTCCATGTGGCACGACACCGGCGTCGGTACCGAAAGCGATCGGCACCTTGTTTGCCACCGCAAGCTTGATCGCATTCCGCACAGCGGCTGCCGCAGCCAACGCTTTCTCCGCACGCAAGCCTTTCAAGACGCCGCTCTTCGCCGCCCGCTCCACGCCTTCAGCCGCAGATAACGTCGGCACCAGGTACGTTCCATTCGCCTTCAGCAAACGCGCGCCTTCTTCGTCAAGAAACGATCCATGTTCGATCGACGAAACTCCCGCGCGCGACGCGATCTTTATTCCCTCCGTCCCATGCGCGTGCGCAGCCACTTTGCGGCCGAGCTTATTTGCCTCATCAACCATCGCCTTCAACTCTTCAAACGTGTACTGCGTCACGCCAACCGCGGAGCTTCCTTCGGAAAGCACCCCGGCGGTAGCGCATGTCTTGATCACGTCTGCGCCGTACTTGATCTGGTAACGCACCGCGGCGCGCACCTGGTCCGGACCATCCGCAATTCCTTCTTCTATACCCGGATCAAACATACCCGGCCGAAATCCATTGTCGTCGCAGTGCCCGCCGCGAATCCCGAGCGAGTGCCCCGCCGCAACGATTCGCGGACCTTCGGTCCAACCTTCGTCGATCGCCTTGCGCAACGCGAAATCATCGAACCGCCCGTTGGCGCCAACGTTTCTCACGGTGGTGAACCCCGCCATCAAGGTCGCCCGCGCATGTTGCACGCTGAGAATCGCACCAAACGATTCGAAGTCTCGAACGAGTGCGTTGTCACCTGCGGGATCGCCGAGCACGCGTCCGACCAGGTGCGTGTGCATGTCGATAAATCCCGGCAGCAGCGTCACGTCGCCGAGATCGATCACTTTCGCATTTGCGGGAACGTTTATGGATCGCGCGCTGCCGGCCGCGGTGATCCGGTTGTCGTCGATCACGACGACTGCGTTGGTGATCGCCGGCGCACCCGTGCCGTCGATCAGGCGCGCGGCTTTCAGGACCACCACGCCTTTTCCGATTGGCGGCTCGGGCGTGATTCGAACGGGAGTTTGTGAAATGACTGGTGTGAACACCGACAGGATTAACGCCAGTAGTGGAAGTAATTTGAAGTTTTTCATTTTGGCGCGGGATTCTACAACTTAGTTGCTTCATCGCAAAGCCTGCGTTACGCTTCTGGCCCATGAAAACAACTCGGCGCGAATTCAACTATGCACTGCTCTTGAGTCTGTGTTCGTTGTCGTTTCGTGAATCCCTGGCGCAACCACAGTTGCGCGTCAACGGCGACCGGATCACGAAAAACATCCAGGCACTGGCGGAATTTGGCAAAAACCCGCAAGGCGGTGTCAGTCGCGTTGCTTATAGCGATGCCGACAAGCAGGGGCGGGAGTATGTTCTGGGCCTGCTTCGCGACGCAAAACTGAATGTAACGATCGACGCCGCTGGAAATCTCATCGGACGCCGGGCTGGGAGTGCAAACGGGCTGAAGCCGTTACTCATTGGATCGCATATCGATAGCGTTCCCGAAGGCGGAAACTACGACGGCGTTGTCGGCTCGATGGGCGCGATTGAGGTGGCACAAACACTTGCCGAGAACAACGTCTCGCTGCGCCATCCACTCGAGGTGGTGATCTTTCAGAACGAAGAAGGTGGGCTAATCGGAAGCCGCGCGATGGATGGCGAACTTACCGAACGCGAACTCGATCTCGTCAGCCGCAGCGGCAAAACGATTCGTGAGGGCATTAAGTTCATCGGTGGAGATCCCACAAAACTTGCCGGCGTTCGTCGTAACAAAGGTGACATTGCGGCCTATCTCGAGTTGCATATCGAACAAGGCGCGTATCTCGACACTGAAAAGATCAAGATCGGCGTTGTCGAAGGGATCGTGGGCATTAATTGGTGGGACGTCACGATCGAAGGGTTTGCCAATCATGCCGGCACGACCGCGATGAACAATCGCCAGGATGCGTTGCTGGCGGCCGCGAAGTTTATCGAGGCTGTGAATCGCATCGTCACGAGCGTGCCAGGACGGCAGGTGGGCACCGTGGGCAGGATTAACGCGTTACCGGGCGCGCCGAACGTCATTCCCGGCAAGGTCGTGCTGAGTCTCGAACTGCGCGACCTGGACGCAGCGAAGATCAACATGCTTTACGAGAAGATTCGCGCGGAAGCTGAACAGATTGCGGCGGCCAGCAAGACGAAGTTCGACTTTAAAGAGATCAACGTCAACATCCCCGCACCGACTGACGTTCGCATTCGTTCTTTCATAAGCGAAGCCGCGCGCGAACTCGGTCTGTCAACGAAACTGATGCCATCCGGCGCGGGTCATGATGCTCAGGACATGGCCCGGCTTGGACCAGTCGGAATGATTTTTGTTCCCAGCGTGGGCGGCATTAGCCACTCACCACGCGAGTTCTCACATCCTGAAGACATCGCAAACGGCGCGAACGTCTTGCTGCACACGTTGTTGAAGCTCGACCGAGCATGAAGCCGCCAACCTCCGGGTCTCTGCTCGTAGCGTAAAGCGGTTATCGGATCGACCTTTGTCGCGCAACGAGCCGGGATGTAGCTCGCGATTGCCGCAACGCCAATCAGAAACAACAAAATCAGCGTAAACGTCGTCGGGTCTGTGGCGGTGACGCCAAACAGCAAAGGCGACATCACGGGCGTCAACGCGAACGCACGATCAGAGGGCGAAACTCACTTGCACTTGCTATATCCGCAGTCCCGGCAAAAATCGCAGCCACTTGCGTGCTCCAACTGGCCGTGGCATTCGGGGCAGATGCCGATCATGTTCGACATGATGGCGCCGGTGACGGGGCGTTGTTGTTGCGGGTGGAGTTGAGAGGTGTGCTTACTAACCGCACGCGCCGAGTCAGGGAGATCCTGGACGCGGCGCACGGTGATCATGATGCACTCTGCTACGGCTTGCTCAGGTGATGTTAAGAGACGTTCGTTGAACCAAACAGCATGCGTGCCGGTGACTTTGTTGAGACTGTACGCGACTTCCGCCGCATCGAAACCACCACGCAACATCTTCGACGCCAACAGACCCACACCGCCACTGATCGGACCAGTCGCAAACACCTCCTGGATCATCTTGCCGTCGTGATTCACGGTAACGTAAAGATTCTGACCGTCGAACGGAATCTGCCACGTTGCTCCGCGCAGTTCACGCGGACGCTCGATACGGATCGCCGTCACAGCCGGCACCGGAACGGTATCGGAGTGCTCACGAGCAATCGCCTCCTGTCGAGCTGACGCATCGTCAGCCGCAACCGCCTCGGCCTGACTGACAGCTTCAGTCCCCGCGGCCGCCGTCCCAGCAGTAGCTTCCGCAACCGGCTCGACGACTGCTTCCGGATTGCACGCAATCTCACCCTTTGGCTCTTCCGCTTTCATCGACGTGAGCACCTGATTGTCACGCGATCCATCACGATAGTAACTAACCGCCTTGCAACCAAGCTGACGACCAAGGCGATACAAGGCGTCGACCGACTCGACCGTGTCGTCAATCGCGCCATTGCACGTCTTCGACACGCTGTTATCGACGTTGCGCTGAGCAGCCGCGAGCACATGAACGTGCTGCTCAGCGCTTATGTTCATCGCCGAGATAAAATGAGACGGCAACTCACGCTCGTGTTCCACGACGTAAGCCGCAGCCGCATCTATCGATTCCTGATCGCACTGGTCCACATCAATACCGAGCGCCTGTGCCGCGAGAGTATGCACGTAAGTGCGCGTGCCGAGAGTGTCCTTGCGCACGTAAGCCCATGAGAAGTTGGGCTCAATGCCTGACGACGTTTCCGCCACCAGCGAGATAGTTCCGGTTGGCGCGATCGTCGTCACTTCATAATTGCGCGGCGTGAGCGGAATGTCTTTCGGAATGCCGATCTGGTTGTAGAGAAAGTCGGTGTACGCCTCGCGGTTTGGTTCAAACTCCGGAAACGCCCCCTTCTCAGCACCAAGCCGGTTGCTCTCCATCCACGATTCGCGTCGCACAAATCCCATCACTTCGTCCATTAGATCGATTGACGCCGGCGAACCGTAGGTGACGCTCAGATTCAAACAGAGATCGGCAAATCCCATGATCCCCAGACCGACCGGCCGCGTGCGATGGACCACGTCGTTGATCTCCGGCAGCGGCCACGCACAGGTGTCGATCACGTTGTCGAGAAAACGGGTGCACAGGTGCGTAACTTCACGCAGACGGTCCCAGTCGATGCGCTTTTCGGAATCGTAGAACTTCGCCAGATCGATCGAACCGAGGTTGCATGAATTCGAGAAGTGCAGGAACTGTTCGCCGCAGGGATTGCAGGAGTAGATCGGCCCCATCGAGTTCATCATGTGATTATGACGATTCACCTCGTCGATGAACGCGATTCCCGGTTCTGCATACTTGTGCGCACTCGCAACGATACGATTCCAGATATCGGGAGCGAAAATCATTCCCGGCATCGGCGGTTCTTCAACCGTGCAGGCCGACAGATCCGCGTTCAGAAACGCTTGCCGATCGCAGAACGTCACAGTCGATCCATCAGCTCGTCGATAAAGAACATAGTCGTCATCGCGCACCGGATCGTGAATCGGTTCCTTCCACGGTTCGCCGTTGAACTCCAACTGGAACCACTCGTTGTTATCGACCGCTTTCAAAAACTTGTCAGTGACGTTAACTGAGATATTGAAATTGGTCAGCGAGTGCTGATCGTTTTTGGCGTGAATGAAACGCAGGACGTCGGGATGCGTCACGCGCATCATTCCCATGTTTGCGCCGCGTCGCACTCCGCCTTGCTTCACAACATCAGTGACCTGGTTGACGATGTTCATGAACGACACGGGACCCGACGCAACGCCGGTTGCCGAACTCACCATCGCGCCGTGAGGACGCAGAAACTCGTACGTCATACCAGTGCCGCCGCCGGTCTGATGAATCGTTGCGGCCGCTTTCGCGTGCTCCATGATGCCGGCCAGCGAATCAGGAACTTCGAGCACAAAGCATGCGGCAAGTTGACCGTTCGCTTTGCCAGCATTGACGAGACACGGGGTGTTAGGAATGAATTCGCGCTTGAGCATCACCTCGCTCATAGCCGCAAAAAACTTGTCTCTTTTTTCACCCGTTTCCGCAGCAGAAACATGGCCGACCACGCGACGCACAATATCGGCCCATTCCTCGATGGCCCGGCCTTTCGAGTCCTTCATCGAATAGCGCTTGCTAACTACTTTTCTGGCATTAAGTCCCAGTTCCTGCGACTTCCGACGGGGGGAGACACTGGGAGCACCGACGGTGGTGCTTCCGACTTTTTTGCCGATAGCTGCGCTCATCAATTTCTGCCTTTCTTTACGGGGAGCCCGAAAGCAATATTAGTGTTTCAAAAACACGTCGACCAGGCGTAATTACTACGCAGGCTTTAACTTAGACTGTTTAGCGGGTATTCCGGTTGGCTACTTCTATTACCATCGCCAGCGCGCAGCAATATACTCCTCTCCCGGCGGACTGTCAACGATATCTTGTGGTAATTTTTCCGGTGACAGCTACAGAGTGGGGTTTACGCGGATTTGGCCGTTATTTGCCTGTTCCCGTGTTGGATACCAGTAGTTCATAGTTGCCGATGTCGCGATTGTGGCTGTCGAGGGCGGCAAACGTGTCGGAGGTTTCCTCGAGCATCTGCTTGGTCATCGCTATCGAATCGCTGAGCTGTTCAAAATCCAGCGACGAGACACGCTCCGGCGTTGGGAGCGTCACGACCTGATCGTTTACCAAACCGAAAAAGTTCTCGATCGACTGCAACTGCCCCTCAACCAACTTCACCGATCGTTCGATATCGTTGAAAGCCGCCACGCGACGCTTGAGGATCTCCACGTTCGCCTGCTGAATGCGTCGCTCACGTTCGTCCTTAGCCGACTGCACCGATCGTTCAGCCTGCGTCAACTGGTTCTGCACTGACTGGCGATTGATCCCGCGAAGATGATGTTTACGACGACGATAGACGTCCAGCAGATCGACGAAGTCTTCCCAGCGTTGGTCCAGGCTTTGAATGTTGTGCGGAACCTCTTTGGTGCCGGTAAACTTTTTGTAGTTTGAATAGATCTGGTTCTTCATCCAGCGCAGATATTCGACTGCCTCACGCTCTCGCGGATCGAACAATTTGATCTGCGCTTCGCGTTGCTGTTCACGGAGTTTCAAGAGCCGCTGTTTTTCTCTGCGATCGACGAGACGTCGATACATCGTGCTGGCGGGGACGCTGGCGAGATAAAGCGTCTCGGTAACTAAAGCAGCGGCGAGCGGTGTGATGTCCTGGACGTAAGCAGCGGCAACTGCAAACCCGGCCATCCCCCAAAAGTTTATGGGTTCTTTGAAGGCTTCTTTCAGATACTTGACGTCGAACTTAGGAAACTCGGCCATAAACTTATTGAAACGGGCATTACAAATCATTCTGCAAAACCGTCTGCGATACTAGTTCACATCGAACTGCCTCCACCACCAGTTCCATTCTGACCGCTGGTAGTTTCGCCTTCGGCCGGAAGCGCCTGTGGTGTTGGAGCGCTGCCACCTGTACCGAGTAAGCCCATATCGCGCTTGTAATTGAGCAGCTTATCTGCCAATTGCATATCCAGCGCCTCGCGCTCGATCTCCTGCATCTGGTTATCGACGTTCGAAGCACCGAGTTGCATTTTCGCTTCGGCAGCGGCAGCGCGGCGATCGATCTTGTCGCGCATCTCGTTGAACGTCGATGCGTCGTCGCCGAGTTGAAACGATTCCATCGTCTGCGCAAGCTGTTCCTGCAACTTCGCCTGCTTCGACTGATTTATCAATTGCATTGCTTCGGCTGTCCGCCGTTGCATTTGCAGCACGTAGTTGTCGCGTGCCTTAAGTGCCTGTTTCGATGCGATGGTCGCGTACTCCAGTTGCTGCGTGGTTTTTTGAAGATCAATCTCCGCCTGTTGCAGCTGTCCGATGTAAGCGGTCGCGATATCGTCGCGACCCATCTTCACCGAGGCGCGGATCTTGGAGTCGAGATCCACTCGCTGAGTCTCCAGCCGTTCCTTACTCTTCGCGAGGAGTCTTTCGGTGGCCATCACGTTAGCGACATTGTTATTGAGCTCGGGCACGCGATCGCGCATGTCGCGGATGGTTTGCTGAAGAATGAGTTCGGGATCTTCAGTCTTTTCGATTATGCCCCCGAAGAGGGCGCGCACAGAGCGCTTCATTCTTGTCCAAAGTCCCATTTTCCGCTCATCCTCCGGCAGCGAAATGTGCAAGTCTCATGGCTGGTTTGGGCGGCCTCTAAGCCGGCAATTTCCCGCCGGGGCGAGACGTTCTGATGTACGACGTATACGCTCAGGCAGTTTCAATTCCAGCGAAAACTGACTCGGAGTATAGCAGTAGTACGGAACGCCCTCCAAAAAGGTTAAGCAACCCCGCTTCACGTCCGCGGTGAACGACCAATATCAGTCCGAAACTGCATTCCCGCCCATTGAATCTTTTGCAATTCGCCGTAACAGAGTTTCAGTGCAGCCGTAAGGTTTTCGGCGGCAGCCGTAACTCCCAACACCCGCCCACCGGTAGCAATAAACCTGCCATTCGACGCTAATGAAGTCCCGGCATGGAAGACCTGAACACGGGTTTGATCGATCTCGTCAAGCCCATCGATTTCGGCGCCTGATTCGTACTTTCCGGGATAGCCGCGGTTCGCCGCGACGACGCAGGCGGAAGCGCCTTCCGTCCATTCGAGCTTTAGTTGACCCAGCGTGCCCTCCCTCATCGACTCGAACACAGACGAAAGATCGGTCTTCAGTCGGATCAATATTGCCTGCGTCTCCGGGTCGCCGAAACGGACGTTATATTCGAGCAGCTTCGGCCCTTCCGCGGTGAGCATCAGACCCAGGAAAAGCACGCCTTTGAAGCCAAAACCCTCCTCACGCGCCCCCGCCAACGTTGGTTCGACAATGTCGAACACGGCCCGCTCCAGCGTAGCCTGGTCGAGAACGGAAGCGTCCGTCACGCTCCCCATCCCGCCAGTGTTCGGACCGGTATCGTTGTCTCCAATGCGCTTGTGATCGCGCGCAGCGGGCATTAACGCGTAATCGCGACCGTCTGAAAACAGCAGCAACGAGGCCTCGGCTCCGCTTAACGCCTCCTCGATAACAACACGTTCCGCCGCCTTGTCGCCGGCGACGTGTTGGACCATCAGGTCGTCCACTGCTTTTTCCGCCTCGGCCCGCGTCGCCGCAACAACAACTCCTTTTCCCGCGGCGAGACCATCTGCCTTAATCACGACCGGCGAATCAGCACCGCCAAATTCTCCGCTACGGAGAAACTCCAACGCTTGCACCGGTGAAGCGGCGACGCGGTAAACAGCAGTCGGTATTCCATGCCGCGCCATGAAGTCTTTAGCAAAGATCTTGCTTCCTTCGAGTCGTGCGGCAGCGGCGGTCGGCCCGACAATCGGCAGGTCTTTCTCTTCAAACGCATTAACGATACCCGCCGTCAACGGCGCTTCCGGTCCGACGAAGGTCAGGTCGACGTTATTCGCAGCCGCAAAATGGGCCAGATCGCCGTGATCGTTAACAGAAATGTTGACGAGTTGGGCCAATTGGCCTATACCTGCATTACCCGGCGCACAAAACAGTTCAACCGGAACCGGTGAAGTATTGCGGAGGGCCCACACGATGGCGTGCTCACGTCCACCGGAGCCAATGACGAGTATTCGTTTCATGAATTGACGGCGGATGCTGCCACCTGCTCGGAAAGAATGTCAAGACTCCGTAGTTTTACGCAGGATTTACCTTGACACAATTTCGCCATAGTTATATACAAATCCCCCAATGGCGGCCCGTGCGGCTGATATCTATACCTCAACTGGTGGACAACCAAAGAGCGTTGTGCCTTTCACGCGTTGTTCTTTATGCGCCCGCCGGATCAGGTGTTTCTAGGCTAACGACCCAGGGAGTGGATCATGGCACAAACGGAAGCGGCTCACGCATTGGAAACGACTCCGCATAGCGAATATCAGGATCGACCAATCAGGTGCGTCGATTGTAACGAGAACTTTATCTGGACAGCCGGCGAGCAGGTGTTCTTTCATGATAAGGGACTCAAGAACGAACCCAAGCGTTGCAAACCATGCAAGCAGGCAAAAAACGAAAGGCTCGCGGCGATTGCGGCAGCACAGTCATCGGGAGTGCGACAACGAATCGAAGTCTCAGTGCAGTGCGCGCAATGCGGACAACAGACCACCGTTCCCTTTTATCCATCTCAGGGACGTCCGGTCTATTGTCGCTCCTGCTTCCTTGCAGGAAAGACCGCAGCGGCTGAAGTGGCACAGATATAAACTCTTCAATTGACGAAGCGTTTCCGCGGCGCCTCCTGGAAACGCGACTGACCTCGCTCAATTTAGCCTCCGACATGCACAATAGGTCGCCTATTGGGATCTCTTTCTGCCTTGCGTAAGACTTCGTGCGTCACCGGAGCGGTGTCTCCTTCCCCGAACGCGATGTATTTCAGCAGGTACGAGATCGGATTGCCTTCACTCCAACCAAAATACACGTGCGGCAGTTTCCCCATTTCATCACGCAGGTAAAGCAGAAACGCCGCGATCGCATTCGGAACCGCTGCCGACTCAGTTCTTAATATTCGATACTTATCTATCGTCTCACCGCGTATCGCGAGCTTACCCGCAAACTCCGACGCGTCACCCGGCGTTACCTCGAAAAACAAAATCGGCTCACCCGGCGGAATGTGATTGCTGTTGCGCTTCTCACGTTCCTTTTGCGCGTACTCGTCTGCGTCGCCTTTGTCGCGACGATTAGTGATGATGCGGATCGTTCCCTTGGCGGCGTCTTTGATGAACTGGCGCGCCTGATCGTCGAGTTCGATCTGTTCGACGCGAAGTTCGGTCGATCGGTAAACACGTGAGAACAGCGATGCGAGAATGATCGTCAAAATGAAGAACGAAGCGATCTTGATGCCTTCAGGCCGTTCGTGAATGTTCTGAATCGTGGTGTAGATAAACACCAGCGCGATGACGAGGTAGACGTACCAGTTGCCACCTTTCCTGCGCGCGGCGAGAGTTACCGCGATGGCCGCTGAAGTCATCAGCACGAGCACGCCGGTCGCGTATGCGCCGCCCTGGGCGTCGACGTCGGCGCGAAAGATGACCGTGACGGCGAACGCGATTACAGTAATGACCAGGACCAGCGGACGCGCCGCCCTGGCCCATTCGGGCGCCATGCCATAACGCGGTAAATAACGCGGCACGATGCTCAATAGACCAGCCATCGCCGAGGCGCCTGCAAACCACAGAATAAAAATCGTGCTGAGGTCGTAAAACGTTCCGAAGATGTCGCCAAAAAAGTGATGGGCCAGGTAGGCGATGGCACGTCCATTTGCCTCGCCGCCTTCGACAAACGCTTCGGGTGGAATGAGAGTGGCAGTAACGAAGCTACTACTGATCAACATGACGCACATGATCAGCGCCGCGTTCCGCAATAGTTTTTTTGTGTTCTGGATTCGACCGCGCAGAAGTTGTTGCACCCGCTTTTCGTCGCCATGACCCGAGCGCGTGGAGTGAATACTCTCCCAGTCTCCCTCGGATAGTTCGGCGTCTCCCTTCACCAGGGGCATCACGGCCACGCCAGTCTCAAAACCTGAAAGACCCAGGGCCAAACGGGGAAACAGTATCAACGACACTAAAACAATCATCCATGCGTTGCCGTTCACGCGCGGATGGTCAAGTAGAGCTTGTTTCCATTCCGGGAAGTGGTATGGGTGACTGAAGAGTTCGTAGAGTCCGTAGCCGACCACGATGCCGTTCAGAAACAGATAAACAGCCACCAGCGCGACGGCGATTCCGATCGCTTCTTTGAAACCTTTGAGGAAGATCGCGCCCAGCACGGCGATCAGTGCGATGGTTACACCGATCTGGTGCTTGAGTATTTCAGGAGTAAAAGGGTTCTCGATGATGTGCGCAGTGGCGTCGGCAGCTGAGAGAGTGATCGTGATGACAAAGTCAGTGGCTACGAAGCCGAGTAACACGAGAACGAAAAGCTTGCCCTTCCAGCGCGACAGCAGGTGTTCGAGCATCGAGATCGAGCCTTCTCCATGCGGGCTTTCCTCGGCAACTCGATTGTAAATAGGCAGCGCGCCGAACAAGGTGAGCAGCACGAGAACGAGAGTCGCGATGGGTGACAGCGCTTGTGCGGCAAGAAACGCGATGCCGGGCTGGTATCCCAGAGTCGAGAAGTAATCGACTCCGGTTAAGCACATGACTTGCCACCAGGGGTGTTGTTTGTGAGGTGTTGCGTGAACCGTCTCTTTGTGAGCGGCGGCCCCTCTGTATAACCAAAGCTTGAAGCGTCTTCCGGCGGATCGATTGACTACGCGATTGAGCATCTTTTGACGGTCCGGCAATAACCGGACGCGCACAAAATACAAAGGCGCGGGGCAATGAACCCCGCGCCAGATCGATCGCGGAACTGCCCTTCCCTTTAGCCTACGAGGTTAGCTGTCGGGCTCGAACAGGAAGTGTTCGTCGTTTGCGCCAGTCGCTCGGCAAACGATTCGCCCCTATACATTTGGTTCCCCCGTGTTGCGGCGGCCGTGCGTGGGCCATTCGCAACTTCGGCAGACATAAGTTGTCAAACCGCTTTTGATGTTACTCCTCGCAGCACACGGAAGCAACAACGTTTCCCGCGAAGGCGCAAAGACGCAAAGTTAAGAGCAAGCCGTCAACAAGGGTCTGTTTATTGACGGTCCACGATCTGGCTCTTACCTTTGCGTCTTTGCGCCTTTGCGGGAGACCTTTACCCACCGACGTGCACGATCGGTCGTTGGTCGGGATCTTTTTCCGCCTGACGCAGCACTTCGTGCGTCACCGGGGCAGTGTCTCCTTCACCAAACGCGATGTACTTCAACAGGTATGAGACCGGATTCCCTTCGCTCCAACCAAAATAAACGTGCGGCAGTTTTCCCGTCTCGTTACGAAGAAAAAGTAGAAACGCAGCGATCGCATTCGGCACAGCCGCAGATTCGGTTCGCAGGATTTGAAATCCGTCAACCGTTTCGCCGCGGACCTTCAACACTCCGGAAAACTCCGACGCATCGCCAGGTGTTACTTCAAAGAAAAGAATCGGCTCACCCGCGGGAATATGATTATCAAGCCGCTTCTCCTTTTCTTTGGCCTCATACTCTGCGGCGTCACCCCGATCCACGCGATTCGTAATGATCCGCACGGTGCCCTTCGCGGCACGACGAACAAACTCGCGGGCCGCATCGTCGAGCTCGATTCTTTCAACGCGCAGTTCAGTCGAGCGCCATACTCGCGAGAACAGCGAAGTGAAGACGATCGCCACTATAAAGATCGACGCGATCTTGATTCCTTCAGGCTGTTCGACGATGTTCACGATCGTGGTGTAGATAAACACCAGCGAGATCACCATGAAGATCCACTTTTTGTTTTCACCGTTACGCCGCGCCGCGAGCGTCACCGCAATCGCCGCCGACGTCATCAACGCAAGCACCCCGGTCGCATACGCACCGCCCTGAGCATCGACGTCTGCTCTGAAAAGAATCGTGACGATAAAACAGATCAAAGTGAAAACAACCACCAGCGGCCGCACTGCACGCGCCCATTCCGGCGCCATTCCATATCGCGGCAAATACCGTGGAACGATATTCAACAGACCCGCAAGGGCCGACGATCCCGCAAACCAAAGGATCGAGATGGTGCTCAAGTCGTAAATCGTTCCAAACACACCGCCGAGATAATGATGGGCCAGGTATGCGAGCGCGCGCCCGTTCGCGCTGCCCGCTTCCTGTGTGGCTGTTTCCGGTCGAAACTCGTCCGGCGGAATCAGGAGCGTCGTAACGATACTGCTTGCAAACAGCAAGACGCTCATTATCAGTGCCGCGCTCATTAGCAGCTTGCGTGTGTTGTAAATGCGGCCGGCAAGTTCGGTCGGCGACTCACCGCTACGCGTGAAATGCGGATTCTCTTCAATGTTTAGTTTGCTGAGATCGGCGTCGCCCTTCACGAGCGGCATCACCACGACGCCCGTCTCAAATCCTGATAGGCCAAGGGCGAGTTTCGGAAACAAAATCAGCGCCGTTCCAATCATCAATAGCGGATTCGAGTATTGGCCAAACAACAAGCTCTGCCAGTTCCAAAGCACGGTTGGGTGCGAGACGATCTGATAAAACCCGACGCCGACGACCGTGAAGTTCAGCGCCAGGTAGATAGCAACCAGAAACACCGCGATTCCAATAGCTTCCTTAAAACCGCGTAGAAAAATCGCGCCCAACGCCGCAATCAAAACCAGCGTTACAACGATTCGATGGTGGAGGAACTGAAGATGATCGAGAACAAACGGGTTCTCGATGATGTGCGCCGTCGCGTCGGCGGCTGACAGCGTTATCGTGATTATGAAACTGGTAGTGGCAAACCCCAGCAGCGCGAGTACGAACAACTTTCCCTTCCAGCGCGACAGGAGGTTTTCGAGCATCGAGATCGACCCGTCGCCGTGCGGGCTCTCCGCCGCCACGCGCTTGTACATCGGCAGCGCGCCGAACAGTGTGAGGAGAATCAGCACTAACGTAGCGATCGGCGAAAGCACGCCGGCGGCGAGAAAAGCTATACCTGGTTGATAACCCAGAGTCGAAAAGTAATCGACACCGGTCAAACACATGACTTGCCACCAGGGATGTTGCTTGTGGGGAGTAGAGGAACTGTGCGCGGAGCCGCTGCGTTTTTTGCCCTCGAAAAACCAGAGCTGGAGCTTGCGTCGTGATCTCTGGAAGAACCCCATCGTCTGTTGTCAGCCGCTCAGCACGTTTTGATTCGATCTCGCCGACGATAATCGGAGCCTAGAAGCTCTAGGCCAACAAGAACTTCACTACCGTAAACCGTTCGCCTGACCGGCACACAAAGGGGCGCCAAAAAAAGCGGGCGGGGGCCTCCCACAGCCCCCACCCTAAGGCCACGTGTCCTCACCCCACGCGACCACTTCGTCCACCGGGGAGGTGAACGCAGGCGAATTATGCAATAGTCCGGTTAAAGTTTCAACCCGCTTATTGTTTTTCACGTAGCCGACAAGATCTCATTGCCGCGACAGTTTTGCGCTGCAAAAAACTTATAGACCACATAAGCAACTTCGATTCTCGAGTGGAGGCGCGAACGATGTTAAGGATACTTCACTTCAGGCTGCTGCAACGTTTGTTTCATTTTGATTTACGTGCAACACCTGCTGCATCGCTTGTTTGGGCCACTTGTTGACCCTGTGCTTCACCGTGCAAATCAGAAAATGCGACAACCAGTAGCAACGCCGTTACGCCGAGCGTACAAAGGATGTAGAGGATGGCAGTGCGCTCGAAGTAAATCAGCAGAATCACCGCCAGACTTAGAGCAAAGGCCCAGAGGGCCGTCATCATTTTCCGGCGACGGCGGTCGCCGGCCAGTGTTTTTCGATTCATTCTTTATGACTCTTTAACTATGAGATCCGATTATCAACGTTCTTGTCTCGCTGGCAAACAACACCAGCAGCTCTTAGTAGATGACCTTACTCGGCAAATACATGCCGGTGTTAGTAACGGCAGACGAAAGCCCACCAGTCAACGCGCCCATCAAGGTCGCTCCGATGCGGCTCGACGAGAACATGCCGGCCTCGGGGACCTCAATCACGTCGTACGGTTGGAGCAATACGTCGGGCTTCTGGTTCTTCCTGATCGCGCCAACGTCAATCGTGAGTACTTCCTGATTGGCGGAACCTGGAATCTGCCGGTAGATCTTTACTTCCGATAGTTTCGCCTCTTTTCTCGCTCCGCCGACCATAGCCAGCGCGCGACTCAGCATCAACTCTTCGCGAAGAAAGATGCCGCCGGGCGAAACGACACTGCCGGTGATGTACACAGGCTCGGCTTCAGTTACCAGGACGTAGTCGCCGGGACGAATAACCGGATTCGCTTCGAGTTTGCCGGCGCGCAGGTCGGCAATTTTCACGATGTGTAGCGGAATCCGTGTGCCGTCGATCGGAGCGGCTAGTGCTTCCTCTCCCGGCTCCGGACACATCAGCGGTTCAGTATGAAGAATCTGAATCGTTCCCGAAGCGCGCTCCGTAAATCCACCGGACACGGCCATCAACTCGTTCAATCGGACCTTGCGCTTCATCTCCACACGCGTCGGTTGACGCACGGCGCCAAACACAGTTGCCGGTTGCCGGCTGTTGCGTTCGGAAATTCGAACACTTACCTGCGGGTTGTTGATGAATTTCGAATACGCGACCGTGATGTCTTTCTGAACTTCCTTGTCCGTGCGGCACTTGGCCACGATTGGTTTTTCGAGAAATGGTAACGAACTCAGGTTGCCGTCGCTATCGACCTGCACGTTGCTCGACAGTTCCGGTTGTCCGAAGACACGGACGTCGAGCACGTCACCTGGGCCAAGGAGATACGACTTGGTGCCCTGCACGTCGAGTGAAGACGATTGGCCTTGCGGCGACTGCGGCGCGGTACCCTGTGGTTGTTGTTGTTCCTGCGCATAAACGAACATCGCCAGGCTGAACACAAGTGCGACTGCGAAAATCAAAGATAACTTCATCTTCATCTCTCAACCCTCATTCCAAAGATTCATTTCCCAAAGGGGACAGGTTTGCTGCTCTTGCCCGTGATCTCCACCGAGTACAACACAGATCATGACGGGAAGGATCGTGAACGGTTGGGCGCGGCTCATCTTAAGACCTCGAATCGGTGGCTTTCAGTTTCTTGTGCCGGCGATGTTTTCTCCGGCGGTGCAAGGTGCCGGGCACGACAAAACCCCTGAAAAGTAAGTTGCAATGATCGCACAAAAGGTGGTAGATGCCAACCAACCGCATCGGAAGTGGCGTGCGCTTGTAACCTCTACGGATACTGGAACTTCCGCATTGTGGGCACTTTGGACCAATCATTGATCCTCACGAAACGCAGCGTCACTCCGCGGCGGACGGCCGCCGCTAACAGGTTTCAGTTTGGACTGTAATTCCGCAATCTGGCGCTCGATCTTCTCGGTCCCCGCCGTCCTGACCTCTTCCTTCACCACGTCCTGATTCAGGTAAAAAAGCGCGTCGCGATAGCGGTCGATCGCGCGCCGGTAGTGTCCTTTGAAAGCAGAACGTTCGGCAAGCTCCACCCAGTGGGCCACTTTTACCGACGCGATAAACTCTCCGATGGCAGTCCGCGACTCGTTCAGCTCCGGTTCGTTCGGATAAACGCGCAGCGCTGAATCTATACACTCGAGCGCTTTGTATGCGGTCTCGATCTTGTCAAACGTACGGGCGCGTTGCTGGGCCTCGTGCGTGAGCGCACGCGAGTGTCCCCTGGCCCACGTAAGCAGATGATGTTTGTGCAACGCGCGCACACGCTCCTGACCGGCGCGAATCGCAATGCCCTTTTCACTACCCAGTCTTCCGGACCGCATCGCTTCATCGGTGCTGGAGAGGTAATCGTGACAGAGGTGCGCAACATCGAGATGCGCTTCCGGAGTTGAACCGGGTAAGTCAGTGGCGGTCGACTGCTTTTGGATCGTTCGCAGGGCGGCCGAATGCACCGATGCGGAGAAACCTTTCTTCTGAGTCCGGCTGCTCGGACGTGAGTGGGTCGAGGTGTGTTTCTGATTGATGCCGTTATCGAGCAGATATCGGTTCCACGCGCGGCGCATCACGACCTCGCGAGCGGAAAACGCGACCAACAGCACCACACTTGCCGCTAACCCGGCGGGCAACCAGGGCGCTTCGTCTCCACTGCGCACCAGCATCCACCAAAGCAGGAAGAACAATCCGACGGCAATCACGATAGCTGCCGCCATGTAACCGGCGCTAGACGGCATGCGGGCGTGCGCATGACGGCCACGAAAGTCGTCACCCGAACGCGATCTCTGATGAAAGAATTGATCTGCGGAGTTCTGTCCCAACAAGCGCCTCCAGGTTGGACTAGCCAACCGACAGGACCCTAAAACCGCTATTTTCTAAGCGCATTGTGCCGGGGGGAATAGCCTCACAAGGCTCTCAAGGCCATAATAGTCAGCTTTTTGGGATCGCCCTGTCAATATATGATCCCGGCGAACCGGGAAATAGCCAGCACTCACAAGGAACAGAGAAAATGAGCGACAAAAAATTCAGCGGCAAGGTCGTAGTCGTTACCGGCGCGACGTCCGGAATCGGTCACGCGTGCGCCATGGCATTCGCCAGCGAAGGCGCGAAAATCGTTTGCGTCGGCCGAAAGGAAGAGGCGCTTAAACACGTGGTGGACGAGGTTCGAAAGGCCGGCGGTCAAGCGCATTCCGTTCGTGCTGATTTGTCGAACGAACAGGAAGCGGACCACGTTATCGACGACGCAATGAAGACGTTCGGCGGCGTGGATGTTCTGGTAAATGCCGCCGGCTTCTTAACTACCGGCACGATCGAAACCACGTCGCAGGAAGCGTGGGACGAAATGATGAACGTCAACGTGCGTGCCGTGTTTCGACTGATGCAGAAAGCGCTGCCGAGTTTGATCGACCGGCGGGGAAACATCGTGAACGTTTCCAGCGTCACGGGCCTGAGGTCCTTTCCCGGCGTCCTTGCGTACTGTGTCTCGAAAGCAGCAGTGGACCAACTGACTCGCTGTGCGGCGCTGGAGCTGGCGGCGAAGGGCGTCCGCGTGAACGCAGTCAATCCCGGCGTCGTCGTAACTGAGATTCACAAGCGCGGCGGCATGAATGCCGAAGCATACGCAGCGTTTCTGGAACATTCGAAAAGCACTCATCCACTCGGCCGCACTGGACGCCCGGAGGAGATCGCCGCTCTCGTGCTGTTTCTCGCGTCGGACGAAGCGGCGTGGATTACCGGTGGGACGTACTCGATTGACGGCGGCCGCGCGCTGACCTGTGCTCGCTAGCAAAGGTGTCGTTGCACGATGACTTTTCCAAATCCGAATATTCATAACCCGCATCTCGCGCCGACACTCGTTATCAAGAGTTCGCCGGAAATCAGCGCGATCAAGATCGCACTGGGCATCGTCGCGGTTCTCATCGCATTGATACTCGGTTTACTCGTACTACTGGTAATCGGAATCGAGACTGGGCCAGTCGGTCTATTTCTCGGATTACTGGTGGCGACGATTCCTGTGCCGTTGTACGTCGTGCTCGTGTTGTGGATCGATCGTTACGAAGGTGAACCCTTGTGGATGTTGAGCACGGCGTTCTTCTGGGGCGCGCTGATCGCTCCGTTCTTCGCGTTTCTTCTGAACACTACGAGCGGATTGATCGTGAGCTTGCTCGCCGACAGTGTTAACGCCGGCGAGGCTTTCGCCGCGGTGATCTCCGCGCCAATCGTGGAGGAGATCGGCAAAGCGTTTATTCTTTTCGTTTTCTTCTTCTGGAAAAAGGACGAGTTTGACGGCGTTGTCGATGGGATCGTTTACGCGTCGATGGCCGGGCTGGGCTTCGCGATGACCGAGAACATTCTTTACTACGGTAACGCGGCGGCCGAGAGCGGCGGCATATTGACAGCGACTGTGATCGTACGCGGGTTTTTCGCGCCCTTCTCACACCCGCTGTTTACAAGCCTGACCGGCATCGGTCTCGGGTTGGCCCGGCAATCGACAAACGCCGCGATAAAAATATCGACTCCGGTTGTTGGTCTGTTGATGGCGATCTTCATGCACAGCATCTGGAATGCATCAGCCGTGTTGGGCGGCGGGATAATGTTTTTACTCATATACATCGTCGTGATGGTGCCCGCATTTCTGATCATTCTTGTCGTCATTGGTTTGTCTCTGCGGCGCGAGGGACAGGTGGTGCGCGAATTTCTGATGTCCGATATCGAGCGCGGACTTTTCACTCACGAAGAGTACGTGCAACTCGGATCGATCACCGGCAGGATGGGTTCGTCATTCAACGCCTTGTCGAGGACAGGCGTAAAAGGCTGGCGAGCGCGACGACGGTTCAATCAACTAGCGAGCGAGCTCGCGTTTCACCGTAGTCGTGTTGCCCGCGGCGTTCATTCGCGCAAGCACGACGTCCAGGCGCAGGAGGCAGCTTACTTGCACGCGTTGCAGGCGTTGGTGAACGAGTTGCGGGCGCGTTAGTGGTTCGTCCAGCCGAGTTCGTATGGGTGGCTGAATACAATCCTGAACGATTTTAGTCCTCGCTGGTGCCTCGTTTCTGGCTTATACTTGGCTCGTCTGCGCAGTTATTTTCACCAGGGCCGGAAGCTCGTGAGAATCCAACTCTTACCCAGTACGTTTGACGCCAACGGCCGTGCATCGCAGGAACAACGCCTGACCTGCTTTCTAATCGACGACTGTGTAGCGGTCGACGCCGGCAGCATCGCGATCGCTCTCACGAACGAACAACGGTCCACCGTACGAGACATAATCGTGACGCACCCTCACATGGACCACATCGCCAGTCTTCCCATCTTTATCGACGATCTGTATCCCACGCTCAATGAACCGATGCGCATTTATGCGACACCGGAAGTTATCGCTCTTCTCGAACGCGACGTGTTCAACTGGAACGTCTACCCGCGGTTCTCAGATCTAAAGAACGACTTTGGTCCAGTGATGGAATACGTGCCGATTCCTGTGGGCGAGCCGTTTTCGGTGGCCCACCTGACGGTAACGGCAGTGCCAGTGAACCACATCGTGCCGACAGTTGGGCTGATTGTTTCCGACGGCAACACGAGTGTGGCGTTCAGTTCGGATACGGCGGAGACGGAAGAGTTCTGGAAGCTGTTGAATAAGTCGCAACAAGTCGATGCGTTGCTGGTCGAGGCGTCGTTTCCAAACCGGATGTCCGAACTCGCCGAAGTCTCACGTCACTTCACGCCTGCTTCACTCGGCGAGGAGTTGAAGAAGCTTAGTCATAACGGCCTCGACATTATGGCCGTCCACATCAAGCCCACGTACCGCGAAGAGATCATCGAACAACTCCACGCGTTACAGATTCCGAATTTAAAAGTGATGGAGCCGGGAAAGACTTACGAGTGGTAATTCCTGTCAGGCAGTCGGTGGGAACTCCGCAGTCGTCTCGACAGGTCGATCGAACTGAATCGCTTCAAACTCCTTCTCCGCGTGTTCGCCGTCCACACCATGTAGTGAAACACGCCCGCTGGAAAGAAGCTCCTTAACGCGAAACGTGCGTTCGTGACGATCGCGGCCGGGCATGAGTTCAGCCCGGAACGTTACCGGCATTCCGGGCCGCGCCCAAACGTTGACTCGTTTTGGTTCCACTTTCCTTCTCTTTAGTAAAGCGCCGGCTGCACTGACGGCTCCGGCGCCAATAGCCAGACCACTTAGAAGCCACCTTGTGCGTTCTCTCATTTAATCGTCGCCTACTCGCAAAGCGGATCGAGTCGCGCGCTGATGGTTGGCAATCCGCTGAGCGCGCGTTCGGCATTGAGCGGGGTGAAACTCGCCCAGTCGGGCGGCACCGAACCTTCAGCAAATATTGCTTCAACCGGACACTCCGGAACGCACGCGTCGCAATCGATACAAGTTTCGGGATTGATCACCAGCATGTCGTCGTCGAGATGAAACGCATCGACGGGGCAAACGAGGGCACAGTCAGTGTAGCGACAGTTCACGCACGGTTCGGCAACGACATAGGTCATTGAGATTTTGCTCCTTGGGCGTAAAGGGTAACTTTATGAAAGCTCCGGCCGGGTCATCGCCCTTGCCGGATGCAGCTATATTAAACACGGATTCCAATCGCAATCAACGCCAACGATGCGCCGGTGCGCCGCTGGAGAAGTCGTAGAAGCGTAGATCTCTCTGAGTCAGCATCTTGGTCAACATGATGATCTGGCCCGTGTGCATCGAGAAATGTTCCGTGACATGGAAGATGGCTTCCAAAACCTCGACTTCGCTGCCCTGGATCTTCCGCTTTTCCAATAACGTCGATCGATCGAGCTGGCGCAGCACGGTTTCGACACCGGCGAGCGTCGATCTGAGCAACGCGAGAAGTTCGGGTCGGGGCACGACGTCGCGCTGGGCGAACTCCGCGTCACGCGTGCGAGTGTCAGGCTCTGATCCAAGACCGCATACGATCCACTGCCGAGCGTTTCCGCACAGATGCAACACCAGGTTGCCGATACTGTTCGATTCTTCATTCGAGCGCCACCAGATCTGCTGGTCACTCAATTGTTCGAGGCAACGTTCGATTTTCGGAAGGTAGTCGCTCGTGAGGAAGTCGATCGCGCGATTGATAAACGCGTTCGAAACATTCAACTCGATCGACACGCTTTCGGCGGTGGTCATGATTCTGCGTCGCCCGAGGTGTCCGGACGCCGTTTGTGCTTTGCTTTGCGCATCGCGGGCCTCGCGACTTCGTCCGGTTTGGCGCGCGACAGCGGGTGGCCCGGCGGCGCGGTCGGTTTACGGATGCTGTCAAAGACAGGCCTGGCGCCCTGTCTCTTCGACTTTTGTGGAGAACTTTTTCTCGCCATGCTCAGCCTCCACTCGCCTTGTTTGGAACGAGCCGATGCTATCGCCGCACAAAGGGCGTGTCAATCTGTGTGTTCAAAACAGGTAACGATGTCGTTTCTCGTGCGCCAACCGGCATCACGGAGAGTCCACCATTGCGTTCCAAACACGACGCGCAGACACACCACGGCCTTGTTGAGGTAAAGCCGGGTCAGACCTTTATAGTTGGTTAACTACTTTGCGGAGAGCTAGGCTTCACTGCCACGCGGCGTCTTCGAGAGGATTCTCAGCGCATTCGTGGTTTCAACACGGCGGCGCTGCTGGAACTCGTTGACCCAGTTGGTCACGGTGTCAACCATATCGCGCGCGGTTTCCCGTGCAGTGTTCTTAGCCTTGGTTACGGGTGGTCGGACCTGCTTTTCACCCTTTTTGACTATTCGAATTGTTTTCTTCTCAGACATTGCTGTTTTTTCGAGCTTCCCGTTGGAATCTATTCGTATCGAACGAATTTCTTGTCTTTCGGTTCCCAAATAAGTGGCTGAACGTTGGACGCCGATTAAGCTTGCAAAGAAGAGGCCACATCCGCTAACGCGCAGGCCGTTAATAAAAAGGGCCACTTTTCCAGAAAAAAATTTTTTACGTAGACGAGATCGGTGGTTTTCGCCCGCAAACCGTACACCGACGCTCGAACACACTGGCACGTAAGCGAGACAGACGCCCGAAGAAGTGTCTTCACTCGTTCACATGTATGAGCCCCTGCTTGTGTTTCATATCCACTGCCCAGATGAGTTTGTGCGTCCGGTAAATCATCAGGGCAAGACCGATCGCGGCTCCGATATTCACGTACTTGAGGCCGTTAACCATCTGACGCGTGCCAAACTGCACGAGCAACCCGTTGATAACGATCACCGCCAGCCGAAACTCCGTCGGGCCAAGCTTGAGATAGCTGATCTTGAGACGGTCCGTCGCCGCAAAGGCCAGAAACGTGCTCACTTCGTAGCCGGCGAAGATCGCGAGCATGATCAGGATTTGAAAACGCGAGCGTTCGGGCAGGATGAACGCGTAGCCAACAATGACGGAGCACAGGAAGACATAGTCAAGCAGGTGATCCATGTAGTACCCCCACCTGACGAGCCCCGTTCCGCGATATTTTCCGATCTTTCCGTCGTAATGGTCGGTGACGTACTGCATCGCGACCATGGCCGACACCGCCCATAGCCAGCGCAAATCTTTGGCGGCGAAGTACGAAAAAAGGAGAATTAAGCCCGACCAAACGAGCGTCAGCATCGTCAGATGGTAGGTCTCGAGCCAGGAGGGAATCCGCGGCAGCACTCTGACCGCCAGACGTCGTTCCAAAGGCGTCAGAAAAGAAGTGTTGGTTTTTGTCGCTCCAGCGAACTGTGTGGTTTCAATCATGGTTGTTAGGCCATGGGGGCCCACAGGCTTGAGTGCAACGAGCGAGCCAGCCATTAAACGCGGATTTTGCGGGTTTCGCGGGTGGGAATGTGAAGGTGAATCCGACGGCTGTCGGGTTTTTACTTGAACCGGAGACTTCGGGCCGCGCCCGGCTCGCTAAATGAAAACGACAGTTTGCGAGCTCGGAATGTCAAACCGGCGCCGACAACGCGCGTTTCGGCAGGCCAGCATGTCGTCGATTCTGACGAGATAGTCGCGCGATTTTTGAAACCGGGCTCGGTCCTGCTCGTTTGCGCCTCTCGGCAGTTGGGCCTTCTTCGTACGTTTCAGCCAGCGGACGTCGTACTCGGCGCGTTCGCGACAGTGGGGACAACTGTAGGTGGCCTTCTTGACCTCTTCCTTCTCGTTAAAGAAATCGCGTTCGTTCATTGGTTGCTTCCTTACACTCGCAAATGCTATCGCGGCGGTGTTCATCCAAACGCCGCCAACGCGAATTATTCAGCTTAATCTTTGCTATCGCTCTGGCTCTGCTCGCAGAGATCGCGCAAGTAACGAAAACTGTAAATCCCTGTTTCGTGGCCGTCGCTCCAGCGGAAATTAAGGGCGTAACGACCCACTAAACTCAGATCCCTAATCTCAAGTTCCTCTGAAATGCTTGCGGCGTTCAGGACACGTTCGCCGGTCCATTCATTGACGCACTGCGCACAGGGACAGGCGCGCCTCAGGTCGGCCGCACGGAAATGGCACTGCCGGTCGTCAGCCCACGTGATTCGCAATGTGAAATCGTCTTCCTGCTTGATCTCACGCGGTTCAATCGCCGGTCCTCGTCGTTCAGCCATCATCATCAACCATTCGACTCCAAAGCCTTCGATACCGACGCGGCATTGACGTCGAAGTGGGAAGCGTTCCAGACCGCTTTTCCATCGCGCAACAGGATCACCTGCGGCGACTCATGTCTTATGCCGGTCAAACTCTCAACCTCACGCGAAAGATCGGGCACTGCCTGGATTTCAATCAGGTTCACCCGGTCTTCGAGCTTCTGCATCTCGCGATATGCGCGCGCGCTAATCGGGCAAGCGTTACTGTGCTTGAAAACGAGTACGGTCTTATGCTTTGAATCGGAGATTAGATTGTCGAGCGTCGCCCGGTCGTCGATCCTGATGAAATCTTTACCCACGTTCTCGCGCCCCCTTTGTAGGTGTAACTTATAACGTATTTCGGCGTTCTGCAAAAACGTGGACTTTTCAGTTGACGACCGAACGGAATCAGATTATGGTGCGTGCGCGACCGAGAAAGCTTGGCTGTCCTCAGAGCCTGGCCCCCAACTGACGAGCCTCACGAGTCTCTAAAAAGATTCTTCTGCTTTCTCCAAATTGCGGCAGTTTTCTGTCTACAAACCTCATCAAGGAGAACGTGTATGTCAATAAATCGTAAGCGCCGTCTTACCCGGCGACTGTCTTTCAACCTCATCACTCCGATCCTGTTGCTGTTTCTCGCTTCGCAGGCAGCGCAAGCGACTGAAATAGCGATTTGGAACTTCAACGACTCGAACTTGAACGTCGATCACGGGACGGGCGTTCTCACGACCAACATCAATGCGGCGAACATCCTGTTTGCAGCGGGGACAACTAACAACGCCCGGCTTGGAGACACTGCGGGACAGGCCATTTCGCTACAAGGTGGGACGAACACCGGGAACAACGGGCGCCACATCACTTTCAACGTGAGCACAGCGGGACTCGCGAATATCGTCGTGAGTTTTGCGACGCAGGGTACGAGTACCGGCTTCAATAACAACCAGTTTCAGTACAGTCTCGACGGGTTGACGTTCGCGGATTTTGGTCCAACTTACACGCCGGCAACGGCGTTTGGATCGGTGCCGCTGGTGTTTACGCTGTCGAGTATCTCGGGACTGAACGATAACGCGAATGCGGCGTTTCGAATCGTTTTCAATGGCGCGTCGTCGGCAACAGGAACGAACCGGATCGATAACTTCGTCGTCGAAGGCTCACCGTCGGAGGTCCCGGAACCAACAACGGCGATGCTGTTGCTCAGCGGCTTGAGTGGTCTTTACCGATACAGAAAAACAAGGCGGGCGGCTGCAAAGTGATGCAGCCCACCCGCCGTTCTATCGTGTGAGATAACTCGCGGCGGCTAATTCCAGTCGCCAACGAGCACGAAGGGCGCCCAGAAAAACGGCGCGCTGTATTTCTTGTCCGCAATCATGGCTAACTGCGCACCGCGGAGTGCGCTGGAGGAGGTGGTGGTGTCGCCGGCGGTCAGTAACCGTTTGTAAAAGTCGGTCATCAAGTCGGCCGTGGATTTATCGGCCACTGACCAGAGACTCACGCCGACGGTTGGCGCGCCGGCATACATAAACGCGCGCGTCAGTCCCATAACGCCTTCGCCGCGTTTCTCTTTGCCGAGACCTGTCTCGCAGGCGGAGAGCATCACGAGCGGCGAGCCCAGGCGAAGGTTGAAAACTTCGTCTGTGCGGACAAAGCCGTCGTGTGTCTTGTTGCCAACGAGGGAAAGGACAACGCCGGTGAACTGCGGCCGTTCGGCGTTCAGTAAACCGTGTGTGGCGACGTGGATGATGCGGTATTTGCTCACGTCGCGCGTGACGACGTTGTCTTCGTTCGCGTCAAGATCGAGCCAAACGTCTGCTTGACCACCGGAGGCTTTCGCGAGCTTGGAAATCTGATCGGCCTCGAGACGCGTGCCGTTCAAGCGGGCGAGCGGAAGTCCTTCCATCGCTGCGCCCGGCGCGACGGGTGTGGTCGCTCCGGCAACGTCGGTGAGCGACGCTTGAATTCCGAGTCCGCGAAGTTCCGCATCGTTAGGGGCGGGAGCAGGGCCTTTCTTAGCGCGCGCGTCGTTTGAGTTGAATACCGGGTCGGCGATGATCAGCATCGATCGACCGGTTGCTTTCGTGCGCTGTTGTTTGATCGCTGCCACCACAGATGCTGAAGGCGCGTAAATGACTTCGTTCGTCTTCACGAGGTAACCGAGCGAGGAAAAGTCGCCGGCGTCGGCGGTTTTCAGTAGCACTTCAAACGGGACGTAGTTGAGTGCGCCGTCGGCGACCACCATCAAACGCTTTTCGCCGATTATCGCGGCTGCCGGTTCCAGCACCGCTTTGTAAAGCGCGTTCGATGCAGCGATGAATGGGGCCGCATCTTCCGGAGCCGACGACGCGATTCCCAATCCCCGATTCGCTTCGGCGACGTCAATGCCGACGATGCGTCGTTGAAGTTTTGCGGGAATCAATTGCGCGCGCAGATCCGTCGCGAGCTTCTCGACGTTTGCTCGTGAGGGAAGTTTGAACAAACTCACCGCGCTCTTGCTCACCGCAAACAGGTACGACTCCTCCTGCTGCAAGGCGTACTCGACGAGCACGGTTTGATCGTCTAGAACATTCTGTTGCACTTCCGCCAGCGTCAACGGTTTGTTTGCCGTCAAGGTGGCATAGCGCGGACTCGCGGTACGGATCTGGTTCTCGATCTCCTCGTATTCGGCCTGGAGTTTTTCGAGTTCAGCGTCCAGTTCCGCCGGTTTTTTCTTCATCTCCTCGGTGGAGATGTTTACGCCGGTCAGGATGTCGGCGATGTCCTGCTGGCGATCGAAGTTCTCCTGCTTGCGTTTGAGCAACTCGGCGGGAACACCTTCGGTGATCGCCGCATTTGTTTCACTCAACATGTCGAGCAGCGAACGAGCACGTGATTGCTCGTTGACTTTGAACGCCTCGCCTGCGTACTCGAGAGACTTGCCACTCAACGGTGCGCCCGGGGACGGATTCGCCAGCAAGGCCATCGCCGCGTACGCGCTGGCAGCTTCGTCGAAAACGTCTTTGATTGACGCAAGAAATGTAGTGCGCGACTCGTCGGCACGAAGGCTTCCCTGCCGCAGCGTTTCGATCGTCGCGAGGGATTCGCGATAGTTAGCGAGCGCCTGATCGCGCAGCGCCATCGACTTCTTCGCATCCTTCTCCTGCGCCGCCTGGAGCCACAAACTGCGTCCAAGCCCACGTTGCGCGGGCCACATCAGATCCAGACGCTTATCGTCCTGCGCGCCTTTTTTGGCGTCGTTGTAGTACTTCGTCGCGTCCTTCACCTTGCCCTGCCGCAACGCAATGTCGCCTAGACTCGTACGAGAGGCGGCGCGAAAACGTCTGACCTGGCCCAACTTCGCGACACCGGCGAGACTGCTGCCCGCCGCCTCGAGCGCGAGTTCGAAATTCTTCTTTGCGCCTTCGAGGTCGTTACTCTCGTACGCCAGCCGTCCCAGACCGAGTTGATAGCTGGAATAGACGATCGAATTACGATACTCGTCGAGTTCCTTCTTCGCTTCCAGCGCCACTGTCAACGCGCTCGTCGGCGCCTCAACACTCACGCGCCCCGTCGTAATCCCGCCGGCGATCGCACTGAGCCCGCCAAACCGGCGACCCACCTTCGACGCGGCGCCTTCCGGCTTCTTCACCACCATGCGATCGTAAGCCGCCCTTGATTCGGCGATCTTGCCGAGCCGGAAGTTCACTTCACCAATCTTTGCGAGCATTAGATTCGCGTTGTACTTGTCATCACCCAACCCGACCACGGCGTCAGCGGCCGCTTTTTTCGGATCGAAAGCGAGAAACCCATCGAGCGCTTTTTGATAGTTGTCCAGCGCAACC
Organism: uncultured bacterium; assembly: GCA_965649955.1. GTDB lineage: Bacteria > Acidobacteriota > Blastocatellia > Pyrinomonadales > Pyrinomonadaceae > PSRF01. The sequence goes on along the minus strand of CBFGMX010000031.1, from coordinate 9,575 downwards.
TGGTACTGTCCCTGGCGCAAATACAGATTGCCAAGCTCGTTGTGTGTCGCGGCGATGCCGCTGTTGTTCTTCGCGGCAGTGTAGAGATTGAGCGCGCTGCGAAGTTGGATCAGCGCCTGATCGGCACGTCCGCGTTTCAGCAATTTGCGTCCTTCGCGTAACGCGGCGCCGGCTTGATCGGCCTGTTGCACAACCGGAGTATTCGCGTGCGTGGGTAACGCGAGCGCTCCACCAAACAGCGCAACAATCAAACCCAAAGCGATGAATTTCGAATAACTCATGTAATTCCCTTCCTGGTATGGCTACTACTTATGAATGAGATCGATAGTGGCAACGAGTGTCGGCTTCGTTGACGAAGCCATCATGATCAGAGACGGTTGCGGATCGTCCTTCGCCAGCCCGAGTCCGCGAGTACTCGCATTGTGCTCGGTGGCAGTTTGCGCTCCGCCGAACGTGTCGTTGCGGCTCGTCTTCAGGGGCTCCTGTAACTGCGCCTGCACGTGTTCCCAAACTTCGTTCCCGACGGGCCATGGACATTTGGCGTTGCGGCAGAACGCAATCAGTTCATCTTCGGTCGGAACATCCTTCAACGGCTCGCGTGTGAAAACGAAGAACACTTTTTCGGTGCCGGTGTTCTCGTCAAAGGCAAACCAGCGTAGACGTTCGTCAGGCGCGTCGGCAGCCGGGATCTCAAACGGAACGTGCGCCTGCAAGTAATTGCCGCCTTCGTCGATCTCGGCGTCGGGATAGATCATCACCGGCACGCTGTCGTTTGTCTTGTTGAAAATGTAGAGATAACCGTCGGTATTTGTTTCGAGCAGGATGCGCACGCGATCGCCTTTGCGAAACACGCGATCCGGATCGACGCGAACGGCGAGACCGTTTGAGTCGCGCGTGAATAACGTCAGGCCAATGCCCAGTCGCGGAACATTCACCGGCCGCGACTCGGGTGTTTTCGCTGTCGGCCCCGTAGGCGTCTCCGTCGCCTTTGAAGTTCCAGAGGTTTTTTCGGACGACTTCGCGGGCGTAGAGGCGGCGACCGGTCGTGGTCGTTTTCTGCTCGGTCTCGCTGAAGAACTCGCCGGTTTCTCTTTGGGCCGTGAAGTGAGAAACGCGCCGCGAACGTCATCTTCGTCCTGTGGCGTTACGGCAACGGCAAGGGCCGCGCACATGAAAACTAACCCGAAAACAATCGCACTCAATCGCATCACGAAATCTCCTTCTCCGACAGCCCGTCGAGGGGCCTAGTTGTGCTGAATACGGATGTCAAAGACGATTGGATTGCCGGTCTGGTCAGGCGGCACTTTGACGCGCACGGCCGGTGCGCCCGCGGTTGAATCGTCGAGTTCGGTAAGCGGCGTTTTTTCCTGGTATTTGGCGGCAAAAGCTTTCAGTTCCGCTTGTTGCGCAGCAGGCAACGGCTCGCCCGTGACACGCTCATTCGCGAACGCCGCACCCGTCAAAGCAGTCTTTGAAAAGATGACGATGAAGTTGTCGGTACCCGGGGTGGCATCCAGTGTTAAATCGAGGTCCTCGCCCTTGGGAAAACTGAAGTCGCGCCCCTGGACCACTTGGTTGCTCGTGACACCGGAAGCCGGTGACGGGTTCGCCGTCAAAAACGCCGTAAGCTGATTATCACGGCCCGGTCCGAATATGTACAGATAACCGTCTTCATTGAAAACGAAGTGAAACTTGAGCGACTGCCCCGACGCGAGCGGATCGAGACCGGCGACTCGCGTCGATTTTGAACCTGCGGCCGCCGGAGCGAGTTCAAGCCAATAGCTGGCGATCTCGCGCGGCGCAGCCGCCGGCGGTTTTGCCTCGCTGGTTGGTCCAACAGTAGCGACCGTGTTTTTCGATCTGGAGTTGTTCCAGATGAGAAACCCTGCGATTCCTCCTCCGAGAACAAGAACGATCAATAAGGCCGCGGCGATAAACAATCCCACCTTGCTCTTCGACGGCGGCGCCACCTGAGAAATCGGTCCCGTAGATTTCGGCATCTGGGGAACGGTCGCGATCGACGGCATCGCCGCCGACTCAGCTACCGTCTGCGCGGCCATGCCCGGATCCGCCAGCGGCTTAGGAATCGGAGGCGCGGGCGTTGACGCTGGTTCAAACACCGTAGCTGCATTCGTTGCCGCGGGACGATCACCTTGCACTGACGTCGACGACGCGCCTTCCATCGTAATCATCGTCGGGGCGTTTACATCTGACTTCGTCCCTGAATCACGGCTAATCGTCACCGTTTCCATCAAGTCGGGCGACTGAACGCCCTTCTGCGGCGCGGGCGCCGAATCCAAAGCCGCGCGCAACTCCTTTGCAAGTATTGCTGCCGTCGCTTGTCTGTCAGCGCGATCCTTCGCGGTGGCCCGTTCGATTGCATCGCTGAAAGCACGCGGGACGTCGGGCGCGACTTCGTGCAAAGGCTTCGGTCGTGTCGCGACATGCTCGCGTCGCAGCTCGTGCAAAGTGTTTCCTGAGAAGCAGCGCCGGCCGAGAATCATCTCGTAGAACACCAGGCCAAGACTGTAGAGGTCCGCGCGGCCGTCGATCTCGACGTTGCCGTCGCGTGGGATCTCGCCCCACTGTTCGGGCGACATGTAATAAGGAGTGCCGAGCACCTGGCCGGCCATCGTCAATGCTGTGTTTCCGCTGTTTTCCGTGCCGGCGATTTCGCGCAGTTTGGCGATGCCGAGATCGAGCAGCTTGACGACGGGCGGTCCGTTTTCGGCCTTTCCGATCATGATGTTTTCGGGTTTCAAGTCCCGATGCACGACGCCCATTGAGTGGGCGGTGTCGAGCACGCTCATGATCGGCGTCAGAATCTCAAACGCTTCGGCAGCCGAGAAACGCCCCCGCGTCTTGATGGCGTGATCGAGCGTGTGTCCTTCGACGTACTCCATCACCATGTAGATGGTGCCGTCGGCAGCGGTTCGAAGATCGTAAACGGTGACCGCGTTGTTGTGTCGGAAACGACGCGCCGCCTGTCCTTCGCGCCTGAATCTTCGCAGCCACTCCGCGTTGTTTCTTACCTCCGGCGGAAGGACTTTTATCGCCACTCGATCGCCGAGCAGGATGTGACGGGCGCGATAGACTGCGCCCATGCCGCCTTTGCCCAACAGCGCTTCCATCTGGTACTGGCCGTCGAGCACGGTATTGACGATCGACGCGGGGTCAGCCTCGAGGACCTCTCCGTCTATCGAACAGAAGCTCACGCTGTCGTCGTATTTTGCGTTGCAGGCGGTGCAGTATTTCATTCGGGACTTAGCAAGCTCACCTCAAACGGGGTGTGTAGTCTAACACAGGCTAATGGGGCAATCCCGCGCCCATGGGAAGCCCTCTTCTCAGACCTCACGGATAAATTCTGCGAGCATACTCCTCGACCATCCGGTTGCTGTTGAACTGCGGCGCGAGCGTCTGGATTGCCCGTCGCATCATGGCGATCCACTGGCGAGGAAGACCCTGCTCGTGGTTGTAGTATAGCGGCACGACCTCCTGTTCCAACACGCGATAAAGCGACTCAGCGTCAGCGGCGTCGATCTGGGCCACCTCGCCACCGTCTGTTCCATTCCCAATGGCAAACCCATTACTTCCGTCGTAACCCTCAAGCCACCAGCCGTCCAGTATCGAAAGATTTAACCCTCCGTTCATCGCAACCTTTTGACCGCTGGTTCCTGAAGCCTCCTGCGGCCGCCGCGGCACGTTCAACCAAACGTCGACGGACTGCACAAGCTGCCTAGCTATCTCCTGGTCGTAGTCTTCGAGAAACACCGCGCGGCCCTTAACCTTTGCGTCGAATTTCCACTGGGCCAACCGTTGCAGTACTTTCTTCGACTCTTCATCCTGCGGATGCGCCTTACCCGCAAATATGAATTGCACGGGCCGGTGTTCGTCAGTGATCAGTCGCAACAACCGTTCTTTATCGGTCAGCAACAATGCCCACCGCTTGTAACCCGCCACGCGGCGCGCAAAACCGATCGTCAAGAACGACGGATCGAACAACATCATCGTCGTCTGCGGAGCACGGTCTTGAATAAACGCAACGAGGCGTTCTTTCAAACTCGAATGCACAAACCATAGATCTTCGTCACTGATCTTCGCGACGGCATCACTCCAAGCGCCCTGGTCCGTCAGCTTCGCTTCCCAATCCCGGCCAATGTACTTCTCGAACGCAAAACGCAGAAGCGGTGAGATCCAGGTGGGCATGTGCACGCCGTTCGTGACGTGAGTGATCGGAACGTCAAAAACGGTCTTGCCGGGAAACAACTTCTGCCATAACGCACGCGACACCTCACCGTGCTTGCGGCTGACGCCGTTGGTCGAGCGGCACATGCGAATCGCGAGCGGCGTCAGGCCGTATCGTTCGGTTTTATTGGCCGGATCGGTCCTGCCGAGCGCGAGAAATTCCTCTTCCGTCAACCCCAGCTCGCGCGCATACGATGGTCCAAACACGCGCGTCACCAGCGCCGTATCGAACTCGTCGTTTCCAGCAGCAACCGGCGTGTGCGTAGTGAACACACATTGCCGCCGTACGACATCCACCGCTTCGGTCCAACTGCGGCGTTCAGTTTGGATGACTTCGCGCGCCAGTTCGAGGGTCAGAAACGCTGAGTGTCCTTCGTTCAAATGAAACACGTGCGGAGTCACGCCCAGCCTTCGAAGCAAACGAACGCCGCCGATGCCGAGCAGCATCTCCTGCACGATTCGCGTCTCGCGATCGCCACCGTAAAGATGGCCCGTGACCCAGCGATCGGTCTCGACGTTCTCGGGAATGTTCGTGTCCAACAGGTAAAGCGTCACTCTCCCAACCGCAGCGCGCCACACCTGGGCCAAGACGTTGCGCTCACGAATCAAGACCTCGATGCGCAGGGGTTTGCCGTCTGCGTCGTTTACCAATGTGAGTGGCAGTTGGTTTGGATGTGTTTCTCCGTAGTGTTCTTCCTGCCAGCCATCATTGCGCAAACGCTGGCGAAAGTAGCCGTAGCGATAAAGCAGACCAACGCCGACGAGCGGTAGATTGAGATCGCTCGCCGACTTCAGGTGATCGCCCGCGAGTATGCCGAGCCCACCCGAATAAAGCGGCAGTGAATTGTGGACACCAAATTCAGCGCAAAAGTATGCGACCGGATGTTCGGGAGTGATCGACGACGTGCCGGCAGGCTTCGATGCCATGTACTCATCGAAACTACGGCAGATCCGATCCACGCGTTCGCGGTAGACAGGATCAGTCGCCGCTTCGGCGAGACGATACTGAGAAACTCTTGCCAGGAGTTGTCGGGGATTATGTTCGCATTCTTCCCAAAGCTCCGGGTCAAGATCGCGAAAGACAGCAGCGCCGTCGGACGCCCAACTCCACCAGTAATTCCAAACTAAACTTTCAAGCGGTAAAAGTGCCATTCGTTATCAGGATGTATACGCAGGTTGAAAAAACAAACCGGAGAGTCTACTCGAATTCCTGGTACTCCAGAAACACCCGCGCGTCGCCCGGCTGGAAAAAGACGAGCCGCACTTCCTGTATCTGATTGTCACCAGTGAGGAAATCCCTGATTGACTGCGACGAGATTGCAGCGGCTTCCGGCTTCGGATAACCGTAAGCGCCGGTCGAGATGGAGGGAAAAGCGATGGATGAAACTGTGTACTGGCGCGCGAGGCGCAAAGAATTTTCGTAACACGCCGCGAGCAACTCCGCCTCACGCGAAGGGTTGCGGCCGTAGATCGGGCCGACGGTGTGAATCACGTACTGCGCGGCCAGGTTTCCGCCAGTGGTGATCACCGCTTCACCTGTTGGCAATCCGTTCGGATGGGTTGTTTCGCGAATCTGTTTGCACTCCGCGAGTATCTGCGGGCCGCCGATTCGATGGATCGCGCCGTCGACACCGCCGCCGCCGAGTAACGTCGAGTTGGCAGCGTTTACTATGGCATTGACGTCGTGCGCGGTTATATCGCCGGTCAGAACGCGTACGCGGCCGCCCAGGAACGTCGCAAACGAGTCAGGCATGGCACTACTCTTCAATCCGTGGCTCTGTTCTGATTTCGTCAAACATGTCCTGGCGTCGCAAAGCTTCGGCGACACCTTTGGCGGTGTGTTCAGTCAGGGGGTGGTCAGGATCGGTGCTCGCGATTTCGAACACGCGATCGTCGATCATCACGATACCGAGCGAGCCGAGCGTTACGCCGGGCGTGATCAATATCTCGTCCATATTGTGGATGCGGAAACGGCCGGTTTGCTCAACCCAGTCTTCTATAAACGGGTCGCGCAGAGCATGCTCGGCCTCTGATTCGGAAAGATACGCGCCTTCGACGATGAGACAGTATTCGCGCACTTCTGTTTGGACGTTGGTAGTGTGGGCCGACCGCCGTTAACTCTACCACCGTAACTTCTCATCGCCAAGCAAAAGTTAAATCCGTGTTCGTCGCTAAACGAACACGGATTCAACAAGTGTGAACGGATTGTTATCGGGCTCGGGCGTACTGCCTGTTCAACTGTTCGCGCAGTCGATCGAAGTACGAATCGAACGTGACGAAGCCAGTCGTGCCCTGGAAGAACGCGCGGCCACCAGTCTCGTTCGCGATCCTGTTGAGCGAACTCTGTCCATAGCTGGCTGCCAACCGGCTGCGGCTGGTCAATCCAACTGACGGCGCGTAAAAACTGAACACCGCAACGTTGCGCTTGTTTGCTTCCGCAATCGCGCGATCGATGTCGAGTGTGTGTCCCGCAGCCGACGAGTCGAACCCACGCGACGTGTCGAGACCGTCAGAGATCAGCAATATCGCATTTGCGTTCGGTCCCTCGTCCTTGAACTTTTTCAACGCTTCGATGACTTCGACATATGGATTGAATGGCGAAACAGTCGTGCTGCCGATCGGTATACGCAGCGACCGTGCGGCCTTTTCGAGATCAGTTGTAAAAGGTTGCCTGACCTGAAGCGCACCCGAAGTTATGTACCCAACCATAACCCTGGATCCCTTCGGCAACGAACGAATGAACTCGCGTGTTACGCCAAGCTCGTTTCCCACCTGCGGCACGAGATCGTCCTGGATCAGGACCGCGAGGTTCAACGGCTCGATTGTTTGTAAACTCTCACCCTTTGTGTTTGATTTGGCAGAGGCAACCGCAATCGCCGAAATCGCGATCACGAGCGCTACCGCCAACGACAGAAACTTCCTGTTATACATGACTCCTTCTCTCTCCTATCCGACGTGCTTCTGATGCGATTTGCGGGCCAAAAGATGGCTGACAGCGCCATAAACACCGATTTGCAACTCAATAACAGTCAACTTGCTTTGCCTGTGACGGTTGGTTAAATTACTGCCCTAATTCACAGGAACACATCGCCAAATTTCCCATGTCTGAAAGGAATCACACGTTATGAAAGTCTATCCGACTGAAGCCATCCGCAACCTCGCTGTCATTGGACATGGCGACGCAGGGAAGACGCAATTGGTCAGTTCGCTTCTCTACGTCGCCGGAGCCACACCGCGCTGGGGAAAGGTAGATGAAGGCACCACAGTCACGGATCATGAAGAAGATTCCATCGCTCGTAAGATCACACTCAACACTGCACTCGCACATCTCGAACATCGCGAAACAAAACTGAATTTTATCGATACGCCCGGATATGCCGCATTTGTTTCCCACGCGCGACCGGGGCTGCGCGTGGCCGACTGCGCGATCGTCGTCGTTGATGGCGTCAAAGGCGTGGAAGTGCAAACGGAAAAAACGTGGGCCTATGCCAACGAGTTCCTGGTCCCTCGTGTCATGGTGATCACCAAGCTCGACAAAGAACATTCGGATTTCGCCGCTGCGCTCCAAACCGCCCAAAACACCTTCAGCAGAGCAATCATTCCTTTTACGTTACCCATCGGGAAGGAGAAGGACTTTCGCGGCGTCGTCGATGTGGTCCACATGAAGGCTTACGAACTCGGTGCTGACGGACAAGCGAAGGAGATCGATATTCCGAGCGAAGGACGCGACGTCGTCGACAAGACTCGCGAGCGGCTTGTCGAGCTGGTTGCGGAATCGAACGATCAATTGATGGAGAAGTATTTCGAACAGGGAACACTGGACGAAGCAGACATTCTCCCGAACATTAATAACGCAATCGCGCAGAGCAAGCTGTGTCCGGTGTTTGCCGTCTCGAGTATCACGCAGGTCGGACTGCGCGCGCTGTTGAATGGCCTGGTTGACTACGCTCCCGATCCGGCGCATCACGAGGTGGAATGGGGCCGGCCCGTCGACTCGCGTCCCGATGCGGAGAGAATCTCGCGCAAGTACAGCGACAGCGAACCGTTTTCGGCTTACTGCTTCCGCACGATCGCCGATCCGTTCGCCGGCCGCATCAACGTTTTCAAGATTATCAGCGGTCACTTGCAAACGGACGCCAATGCATTCAATTCGACGCGCGGCGTGATGGAACGACTGGGCGCGTTGCACACTACGCAGGGCAAACAGCTCGACAAAGTCCAGCAGGCCCATGCCGGCGACATCATCGCCTGCGTCAAGTTGAAAGAAACGCAGACCGGCGACACGTTGTGTGATAAACAAGCGCCGATCGTTTACGACCCGGTTGAATACCCGGAAGCGGCGATCGCGTTTGCGATCGAGCCAAAGTCGCGGCAGGACGAAGAAAAGATCAGCGTTGCGCTGCACAAGATTCTCGAAGAAGACCCCGCGCTGCACTTCAGTCGCGACGCGCAAACGAAGGAGTTTCTGCTTTCAGGCTCCGGACAACTGCACGTCGAAACGGTGGTCGAAAAGTTGAAGAAGCGTTACAGCGTTGAAGTGACGCTGCATCCGCCGAAAGTTCCGTACAAGGAGACGATCACGCAACGTGCGGAAGTGCAGGGCCGGCACAAGAAACAGACAGGCGGACGCGGCCAGTTTGGCGATTGCAAGTGCGTGTTCGAGCCGTTGCCGCGCGGCGGTGGTTTTGTTTTCGAAGACAAGATCTTCGGTGGATCCGTGCCGCAGCAGTTTCGCCCGGCAATCGAGAAAGGAATCGTCGAGGCTGCGCAGTCGGGAGCGATTGCAGGTTATCCGCTGGTGGATTTCAAGGTCCAGCTAGTCGACGGATCGTTCCACCCGGTGGACTCTGACGAACACTCGTTCCGCGCCGCCGGCCGCAAGGCATTTCGCGCCGCTATGGAAAAAGTGAAGCCATCACTGCTGGAGCCTGTGATGGACGTGGAGATCGCGGCGCCGCAGGAATACAGCGGCGACATAATGGGCGATTTGAACTCGCGTCGCGGGCGCGTGCAGGGTATGGAGACCAGTGGCAAGCAGCAGGTGATCAAGGCGCAGGTGCCGATGGCGGAGATGTTGAACTACCAATCGACGCTCAACTCGATCACCGCCGCACGTGGTTCGTTCCACATGCAGTTCTCGCACTACGATCCCGTGCCCGGCCAGTTGGCCCAGAAGATTGTCGAGCAGTCGCGCGCGGAGGGACGCATCAAGGGAGGCGAGGAGGAAGAGTAATCCGCGTTATCTGCGTAACGCGGATTACTCTGTTACACAGCTTACTCCGGATTGGCCAGCCTACGGACGCGCGGAACGAGTGGACCGGTGTGAAGGC
>CBFGMX010000030.1:0-39048 GCA_965649955.1 uncultured bacterium | reverse complement strand
TCGTGAAGGCGGCCGCACGGTCGGCGCCGGAACAGTTTCGGAAGTGATTGAGTAGTTAACCAGAAACACGGATTAAAGCAATGCCACGCGACAACATTGTGCTTCAGTGTAACGAGTGTAAGAGTCGAAACTACGTTACAACCAAGAATAAGAAGACGACTCCGGACCGGTTGGAATTCAGCAAATTCTGTCGCCGTTGCCGACGCCACACGGGTCACAAAGAGACCAAGTGAGGCCATCGAACAAAACCCCAGGGGTATAGTGTCAACGGTTAGCACGTCGGTCTCCAAAACCGAAAGTCCGGGTTCGAATCCTGGTACCCCTGCCAGCTGAGATCTAAGATCTGAGCTCTCAAAGGGAATTTATGGCTGAGACAGACAATCCAGATGCACCGATCGTGGCGCCGCGCGCTGCGCGCTTCGGGGAAGGACCGGAGGGCAAAGTCGCGCGCCGCGAACGCGGCCATACCGGACAAACAGGCCCGGTAGGCCGTATCGGTCAGTTTTTGCACGATGTGCGGGCGGAGTTGAAGCGTGTTTCCTGGCCGACGATGCAACACGTGCAGAACTCAACGCTGATAACGCTGGTAGCTGTGGCGTTTTTCGCCGCCTATCTATTCGGTGTCGACCAGGCGCTGTCGCGTCTCATTATTCCCGGACTGGAGTGGTTGATCGAGAGGATTGCAAGGTTGTTGGGCCTCGCCTGAGGAAAGAGTTTTCTAATGCAGCAGTGGTTTATCCTTCATACATACTCGGGACACGAGAAAAAGGTACGCGATAGTCTAAAGGCGCGCATCCGCGATACGGATCTCCAAAACGAGATCATCGAGGTGCTGGTGCCGACCGAGACCGTCGTGGAGATGCGGGGCAACAAGCGTATCGAATCCTCGCGAATGTTTTATCCCGGTTATGTACTGGTGCAAATCGAGTGCGACGATCGTGGGCACATTCCGGACAACGTGTTCCACATGATCAAGTCGACGCCGAAGGTGACGGGTTTTGTCGGCGGTCACAATCCAACGCCGCTGACGCCTCAGGAAGTCGATCAGATCGTCCACAATGTTACGGAAGCCGCGGAGAAGCCGAAACCGAAGTTCTCTTATGCGGCCGGCGAGACGGTGCGTATCAAGTCCGGACCGTTCCAGAGTTTTACGGGTAAGGTTGAAGAAGTTAACGAAGATAAGTCGACTTTAAAAGTGACCGTGACCATCTTCGGGCGATCGACGCCCGTCGAATTGAACTTTCTCGACGTAGAGAAGGTCACTTTTGCGGAAGAAGAGTAGTTTATGGCAAAGAAGATAACAGGTTATATAAAACTTCAGGTCCCGGCCGGGAAAGCCAATCCGGCGCCGCCAATCGGGCCGGCACTCGGTCAGCACGGCGTTAACATCATGGAGTTTTGCAAGTCGTTCAACGCCAAAACGGCGCAGATGGATCCCGACCTAAAGATCCCCGTCGTGATCACGGTTTTCGCCGATCGCTCGTTCACGTTTGAGACGAAGACGCCTCCGGCTGCCGACCTGCTCAAGAAGGCCGCCGGTATTCCGAAGGGGTCAGGCAAACCGAATCGCGAAAAGGTCGGAACGATTTCGCGGGCAAAAGTCGAAGAGATCGCCCGGACCAAGTTGCAGGATCTGAATACCACGAGTTTGGAGTCAGCTATCCGCACCATCGAAGGTACAGCCCGTCAAATGGGGCTGACAGTCGAATAACATAACGGAGGGAGAGGTGGTCGACGGATTTGTTTGTCCGTGTTTGAAAGCCTCGTTTGGACCTCGGAGATATTCATGAAAAAACACGGAAAGAAGTATCGCGCTGCGCTCGAGAAAATCGAGCCGGGGCGGAAGTATGATTTGGCGAGCGGCGTCGCCAAGATTAAAGAACTCTCCTTCGCGAAGTTTGACGAGACAGTTGAACTGACAGTGTGGCTCGGCGTCGATCCGCGCAAAGCCGATCAGCTTGTGCGCGGCACAATCGTACTGCCGCACGGTCTCGGCAAATCGAAGACGGTCGTCGTGATTGCCCAGGGCGACAAACTCAGAGAAGCCGAGGAAGCGGGCGCGGACATCGTCGGCGGTGAAGACATCGTCACCCGGATCAAAGGCGGTTGGACCGATTTCGACGCCGTCATCGCGACGCCCGACATGATGCGACTCGTCGGCGGCCTCGGAAAGGTGCTCGGCCCGCGCGGTCTGATGCCGAATCCAAAGACGGGCACGGTCACGCCTGACGTTGCGACCGCCGTTAAGGAAACGAAGGCCGGTAAAGTCGAGTACCGCGTGGACAAGACGGGCGTCATTCACGTCGGCGTCGGCAAGGTCTCATTCGAGAACGACAAGCTGCGCGACAACGCGAAAGCGTTGCTGGACGCCGTTGTGAAAGCAAAACCGGCGACAGCCAAGGGCAAATACGTCAAGAAAGTTAACCTGGCGTCGACGATGAGTCCGGGAGTTCTGCTCGATGAAGCAGCTTATGCCAAGTGAGCTTTAGAGAGGTTGAGGAGCGAAAACTATGAAGACGAAAGCACGTAAACAGCAAGACCTCGAACAGCTCATCGAAGCATTCAAGAATGCCAGGGCGGCGATGGTGGTTGGTTTCCAGAAGATGACCGTCGCGAAGGACCAGGAGCTTCGCAATCAGTTGCGTGAAGCCGGTGTTTCGTACGAGGTCGTAAAGAACACGTTGGCGCGCCGCGCTTCGGAAGGCACGGCGCTGGAGCCGGCGAGCGAACATTTCAAGGGTGTGACGGCAGTGGCACTGAGCAATGGCGATCCGGTGGGGCTCTCCAAGGCGATCTCGAAATTCGCAAAAGCGAACCCGGACATCTTTACGTTCAAGGCCGGTATCGTCGAAGGCAAGGTAGTAGCTCTGAACGAGGTGGAAGCCATTGCGAGTCTTCCGTCGAAGGAAGAGTTGATTTCGAAGGTGATGTTTCTCATCAACTGCCAGGCGCAGCGTTTGGTCACGGTTATCTCGGCGGTGCCACGCAATCTGGCGATAGTTGTCAAACAGATCGGTGAACAGAAGACGGCGTAGGATTTTTTGAGGAGGATAGAAAGTTAATCATGGCAGCAACACGCGAAGACGTAATTGAATTTTTGAAAAACATGACGCTTCTGGAAGCTTCGCAACTCGTGAAAGAGTTGGAAGAGACCTTCGGCGTTTCGGCGGCGGCCGCGGCAGTGGCGGCAGCTCCGGCGGCTGGAGGCGGTGGCGGTGAAGCAGCGGCCGCAGCGGAAGAGAAGACCGAGTTTGACGTGATCCTGCAGGCTGTTGGCGGCAATAAGATCAACGTGATTAAGGTCGTCCGCGAGGTTACTGCGCTTGGTTTGAAAGAAGCCAAGGATCTGGTCGAAGCAGCCCCCAAAGCAGTGAAGGAAGGCGTTTCGAAGGAAGAGGCCGAAACCATCAAGCAGAAGCTGGCCGATGCGGGTGCGACCGTTGAAGTTAAGTAACACGGATTTATAGAGAATTCGTGTTGTTTGCGGTCTGGCTTGACAGTTAAATTGTTAGTTGGCTAAGTTAAGGGAGTATTGGAGGCGCTGGCGTTACTCCCACAAAATTTGACGGACGAATCCGCCGCTTTTGCGAAGAAGCGGTCAGGGCATTGTACGCTCTGACCGCCTTTCGGCGTCTCCGGTTATTTTTGGGTTTTCGGTAATCAAATAAGGAATCTCACGATGTCTGCAAATTTGCTTCATACAGTCAATACAGGCTTAGGACGACGAACCAGTCAGGCTCCCGAACGAGTCGACTTTTCAAAGATCGCGACGGCCGTCCGTATCCCTAATCTGATCGAGATTCAACGCGAATCGTACAACCGATTCCTGCAAATGGATCTCCTGCCGGAGGAGCGCGAAGGCACCGGTCTGCAAGCAGTCTTTCAGTCCGTCTTTCCGATCTCGGACTTCCGCGGTACGGCCACACTCGACTTTGTCGAGTATCAAATCGGTAACTGGCAGTGCAAGTGCGGTCGACTCGAAGGACTCAACTACTTGCGCTCGAACTGCAAAAACTGCGGTTCGACCATCAAGGTAAATCCACTCGCCGCCGGCGAAACCCTGTGTCACCGCTGCGGCACGTTCAATTTTGTTCGCCCTCAGTTGTGCGAAAACTGCGGCGAGCCTGTCGGTCTGAAGCACAAACACGATCAGCAGGAATGCCAGGAACGCGGGATGAGTTACAGCGTTCCGCTAAAGGTCAAGATCCGGTTGACAGTTTTTGATAAGGATCCCGATACCGAGGTCCTGTCCATTCGCGACATCAAGGAAGAGGAAGTCTTCTTTGGTGAAATCCCGTTGATGACTGACAACGGCACTTTCATCATTAACGGCACGGAGCGCGTCATCGTTTCGCAGCTTCACCGTTCACCGGGTGTGTTCTTCAAACGCGGGGCCGTCTACGTTGCCAAGATCATTCCGTATCGCGGTTCGTGGGTCGAGTTTGAATACGATCAGAAGAACCTGCTTTACGTGCGCGTCGGTAAGCGAAAGTTTCTCGCGTCGATCTTCCTGCGCGCGCTCGGTCTCTGGTTCAACCAGAAGGTCGATCTGAAAGGACTGCGCACCGATTCGCAGTTGGAAGACGCCGTCAAGAACGCTTCTTTCACTGACGAAGACATGCTGCGCGCCGTTTACGTCACCGATTCGATTCGCCTCGACGAAGGACGCCTGCTGGTCCAGGTACCGGAACAGGGGCTGACGCACCTCGTCGGCATGAAGGTCGACTATGACATCAAAGGACGTTCCGGCGACCCGATTGTTCGCAGCGGCAAGAAAGTCACGTCATCTGCTCTGGAGCAGATGCGCAAGACGAACATCCGCGAAGTCGAGATCGACTCCTCGCAACTCGAAGGCGCTTTCGCGCTCGCGGACATCGTAAACACCGAAAGCGGCGAGATCATTCTCGAGGCCAACAACGAGATCACGCCAGCGAAATTGCAGGAGATCGTAGAAGGGGGCATCAAGGAGTTCTCAGTCTTCTTCCCCGAACGCGACGACGTTGGGCCGGTGCTGTCCTTGACGTTGAAGAAAGACGTGATCACCAAGCCCGTGGACGCGCTGCTGGAAATCTACCGCAAGATGCGTCCCGGCGATCCGCCGACGGTGCAGACCGCGTATCGCCTGCTCGAAGCGATGTTTTTCGATCCGCGGAAGTTTGACTTCTCGCGCGTCGGCCGTCTCAAGTTCAACATCAAGATGGGTAAGCCGGAACTCGAGCGCATTGACGATCCGCTGCTCTCGGCGCACGACTTCTACGAAGTCGTCGGCTACGTGCTGAAGATGCGCAAAAATCCGTCTGAATTTCAGGCGGACGACATCGACCACCTGGGAAACCGTCGCGTTCGCGCGGTTGGTGAGCTCCTCGAGAACCAGTTCCGCATCGGTCTGGAACGAATGGAGCGCGCCATCAAGGAGAAGATGTCGATTCACCAGGAAATGCAGACGACGATGCCGCGCGATCTGATCAACGCCAAGCCTGTGACGGCGGCGGTGCGCGAGTTCTTCGGATCGAGCCAGTTGTCGCAGTTCATGGACCAGACGAACCCGCTTTCCGAAATCACGCACAAGCGTCGACTTTCGGCACTTGGACCGGGTGGTCTGTCACGTGAACGCGCGGGGTTCGAAGTGCGCGACGTGCACCCGACGCACTACGGCCGCATCTGTCCGATTGAGACGCCTGAAGGTCCGAACATCGGGTTGATCTCGAGTCTGTCGTGCTTCGCGCGTATCAACGAATTCGGTTTTATCGAGGCGCCATATCGCAAGGTGATTGATGGTCGCGTCGTCGAGTACGTGCGCGTGATCAATGGCGGCGATACGAAGCTCAAACCCGGCGATCACGTTCCGCTCGAAGACGTCGAGAAAGCCAACAAGAAACTCAGCGGCGAATCGCGCAAGGCGGAGTTCGAGCCGTGGCCGTTCTATCTGACCGCGTGGGAGGAAGACAAACACGTCGTCGGCCAGGCCAACATCGAACTCGATGCCGACGGCAACATCATCAACGAACGCAACGCCGCGCGAAAAGCGGGCGAGTTCATTCTCGCGCTGCGCAAAGACATCGAGTACGTCGACGTTTCGCCGAAACAGCTCGTGTCCGTGGCCGCATCGTTGATTCCGTTCCTCGAGAACGACGACGCGAACCGCGCGTTGATGGGTTCAAACATGCAGCGCCAGTCAGTGCCGTTGCTCCGTGCGGAAGCGCCGTACATCGGCACCGGCATGGAGAAGGTGACTGCGCGCGACTCCGGCGCGGTCGTCGTCGCCAAGCGCGACGGTGTAGTCGACTACGTCGATTCGGAACGCATCATCGTCAAGGCCGATCACAACGTCGACGGCACGATCTCCCGCGAGGTGACGGCGGACATCTACACGTTGATCAAGTTCAAGCGTTCGAACCAGAACACCTGTATCAATCAACGTCCGATCGTCCACGTTGGCGAGCGCGTGACCAAAGGCCAGGTTATCGCCGATGGTCCATGCACGGACCGCGGTGAACTCGCGCTTGGACGCAACGTGCTCGTCGCGTTCATGCCGTGGCGCGGTTACAACTTCGAGGACGCGATCCTCGTTTCCGAGCGGCTGGTGAAGGAGGACTACTACACCTCGATCCACATCGAAGAGCTCGAAATCGAAGCTCGCGATACGAAACTCGGTCCGGAAGAGATCACCCGCGACATTCCGAACGTCGGCGAAAATATGCTCCGCGATCTCGATGAGAGCGGCATCATTCGCATCGGCGCCCAGGTGAAGCCGGGATCGATTCTGGTCGGCAAAGTCACGCCCAAAGGCGAGACGCAACTGACCGCGGAAGAGAAACTGCTGCGTGCGATCTTCGGCGAAAAGGCCGGCGACGTTAAAGACGCTTCGCTTGTCAGCCCGCCGGGTATCGACGGCACCGTTGTCGACGTGCAGGTCTTCACCCGCAAGGGCCAGGAGAAAGACGCACGCTCGCTGTCGATCGAACAGGACGAAGAAGATCGTCTGCGACGCGACCTTGAAGACGAGATTCGTATCCTCCGCGAACAGCGTGACGAGCGAATTTACGAACTGCTCGAAGGCCGCAAGCTTTCGGCCGACTTAACAGCAAATCGCGAAGTTCTGATTGAAAAGAACGTGCCGATCACGCGCGAGATGCTGAGGGCGGTCGAACCGAAAGCGCTGCGCAAGGTGCAGCTCGCTTCGGCGCGCATCGACATCGGCGCCGAAATCAAGGAATACGAAGACCGAACTGAACGCCAGATCAAGATCCTCTCCGACATCTATGAAGAGAAGATCGCAAAGCTGCGGCAGGGCGACGAACTTTCACCGGGCGTCATCAAGATGGTGAAGGTATTCATCGCCATGAAGCGCAAGCTTTCGGTCGGCGACAAGATGGCCGGACGTCACGGTAACAAAGGCGTCATCGCCCGGATCCTTCCGGAAGAAGACATGCCCTACCTGCCTGACGGAACGCCGGTCGAGATCGTGCTGAACCCGTTGGGCGTGCCGTCCCGCATGAACGTGGGCCAGATCCTCGAGACACACCTCGGCTGGGCCGCGCGCGTGCTTGGTTTGCACTTCGCGACACCCGTGTTCGACGGCGCGAGCGAAGCCGAGATCAAGAAGAAGTTGCAGCAGGCCGGCGGACGCGCCACCGAACTCGGACTGCCCGAGATCGTGAACGAGTCAGGCAAGGCCGTGTTGTACGACGGACTGAGCGGCGATCCATTCGAACAGAAAGTGACGGTCGGCTACATCTACATGTTGAAGCTGTCACACCTGGTCGACGACAAGATTCACGCTCGTTCGATTGGACCGTACAGCTTGATCACGCAGCAACCGCTCGGCGGCAAGGCGCAGTTTGGCGGACAACGTTTTGGAGAGATGGAGGTTTGGGCGCTCGAAGCTTATGGCGCGGCGCACATCCTTCAGGAGTTGCTGACCGCGAAGTCCGACGACGTCGCCGGACGTTCCAAGATCTACGAGGCAATCGTGAAAGGCGAAGCCGACTTCGATCCGGGTCTACCGGAATCGTTCAACGTGCTGGTGCGTGAACTACAGTCGCTTTGTCTGGACGTCGAATTGATTAACAAGAAGGCTGCCGGCGACGGTGCTGAAGACGGTGTTGGTGAAGCGATCGTCACCAGTGCTGTTGAAGCCTAACCTGAGATCTGAGATCTCAGATTTGAGATCTCAAAGGGAGAAATATGTTTCGATTCCAACAAGAAAAGACGCAACTAGCTCCTGACTTTGAAGCTATTCGTATCTCACTTGCGTCACCGGAAAAGATCCGGCAATGGTCGCATGGTGAGGTGACCAAGCCAGAAACAATCAACTACCGGACGTTCAAACCTGAGCGCGACGGACTCTTCTGCGCGCGTATTTTCGGTCCAGTAGCCGATTGGGAGTGTCTCTGCGGTAAATACAAACGCATGAAGCACCGCGGAGTGATCTGCGACAAATGCGGCGTCGAGGTTACCCAGGCCAAAGTGCGCCGCGAACGATTAGGTCATATCGACCTGGCCAGCCCGTGTTCCCACGTTTGGTTTTTTAAAGGTCTGCCCAGCCGCATCGGCCACCTGCTCGACATCCCGCTGCGCGAGCTCGAGAAGGTCCTTTACTTCGAGTCGTACATCGTGATCGATCCGGGCGACGTGCCGGGGTTGAAAGAGCGTGAGCTTGTGAGCGACGAGCGTTACCGCGAACTCGTTCGCGACTATCCGGCGCAATTCGTGGCCAAGATGGGCGCGGAAGCGATCAAGGAACTGCTCGCGATGGTCGATGTCGAGGAGCTCGCCACCGATCTGCGCAAGCGGATGAAGGAAGAGACCTCGCAACAGAAGAAACTCAAGTATTCGAAGCGTTTGAAAGTCGCGACCAGTTTCCTGAAATCAGGAAACCGGCCTGACTGGATGATCCTGGACGTGATTCCGGTGATTCCACCCGAGTTGCGTCCGCTGGTGCCGTTGGACGGTGGACGTTTCGCAACGTCTGACCTGAACGACTTGTATCGCCGCGTGATCAACCGCAATAACCGTCTCAAGAAGCTGATGGAATTGCGTGCGCCTGAAGTCATCGTACGCAACGAAAAGCGCATGCTTCAGGAAGCGGTCGATGCGTTGTTTGACAACGGCCGTCGTGGACGCGTGCTGCGCGGCGTCAACAATCGTCCGCTGAAGTCTTTGAGCGGAACGTTGAAAGGCAAGCAGGGACGTTTTCGTCAGAACCTGTTGGGTAAGCGTGTCGACTATTCAGGCCGTTCGGTGATCGTGGTTGGTCCGGAGTTGAAACTGCACCAGTGCGGGTTGCCCAAGAAAATGGCGCTCGAGCTGTTCAAGCCGTTCATCTACAACCAACTCGAGAAGCAGGCCCACGCCGCGACCATCAAACAGGCGCGTGAGATGGTTGAACGCCAGGAACCCGTCGTTTGGGACATCCTGGAAGAGGTGATTCGCGAGCACCCGGTGCTTTTGAATCGCGCTCCGACGCTGCACCGTCTCGGCATCCAGGCATTTGAGCCGGTTCTCGTCGAGGGTAAGGCGATCAAGATCCACCCGCTCGTCTGTACGGCATTCAACGCCGACTTCGACGGCGACCAGATGGCTGTGCACATTCCGCTGAGTCCGGAAGCGCAGATTGAAGCAGCAGTGTTAATGCTTTCGAGCAACAACATTCTCAGCCCTGCGAGTGGACAGCCCATCGCCGTCCCGTCGCAGGACATCGTGCTCGGTATTTACTACCTGACTCGCGATCGTCCCGGTGCAAAGGGTGAGGGCCGCGTGTTTGCTTCGCTTGAAGAAGTGCTGCTCGCACTCGACGCCGGCGAAGTCACAACCCAGACGCCGATCAAGCTGCGCATCATGGGCGATTTGATCGACCTGGTCCAGGAACACGATCCGCAGGACATCCTGCGCGCGACTGTTCAGGACGACGTGCGCCGAGTTATCAACACAACTGTCGGTCGCGTGATTTTCAACGATTCAATTCCGGCCGGACTCCCGTTCATCAACGGCACGTTGAAGAAGAAGGGTCTCCAGTCGCTGGTTAACTATTCGCACATCCGTCTGGGCCACGAGATGACCGTCAAGATGCTTGATGATCTCAAGACCCTCGGGTTCCTGTACGCGACCAAGGCGGGTATCTCGATCGGCATCGACGATCTCGTCACGCCGAGTGCGAAGAAACCGCTGGTCGACAAGGCTGACAAAGACGTGATCGCGGTCGAGCAACAGTATCTCGACGGCGTTATCACCAACGGTGAACGCTACAACAAAGTCATCGCCATCTGGTCTGAAGTGACTGACAAGGTCGCGAAAGAGATGTTCAAGGCGATGGACGATCGCGAGCGTTCGAGCGGTGAACTCAATCCGATCCTCGTCATGAGCGACTCCGGAGCGAGAGGCTCGGCGCAGCAGATTCGCCAGTTGGCGGGTATGCGCGGTCTGATGGCCCGTCCGTCGGGCGAAATCATCGAGACGCCGATTCAGGCCAACTTCCGCGAGGGCTTGAACGTGTTGCAGTACTTCATCTCGACACACGGCGCTCGTAAAGGTCTGGCTGACACGGCGCTCAAGACCGCCGATTCGGGTTACCTGACTCGCCGTCTCGTCGACGTCGCTCAGGACGTGATCATTAGCGAGGAAGACTGCGGCACGCTGCGCGGCATCTCCGCCAGCGCGATCGTTGAAGGCGGCGAGGAGATCGAGTCGCTGCGCGATCGTATCGTCGGCCGCACGGCACTCGAAGATGTGACCGATCCGATCGAAGGTTCGGTCATAGTCGCGGCCAACCAGGAGATCGACGAAGACCTGGCTGCCGAGATTCAGCGCTCCGGCGTGCAGCGCGTGCGTATTCGTTCGGTTCTGACCTGCGAATCGCGACGTGGCTGCTGTATCAAGTGCTACGGACGCAATCTCGCCACTGGACGTCCGGTTGAGATCGGCGAGGCTGTCGGCGTCATTGCCGCGCAGTCGATCGGCGAACCGGGCACGCAGTTGACGATGCGTACGTTCCACATCGGCGGTACGGCGCGTCTTGAAGAGTCGTCAAAACACGAGGCTCGCCAGGATGGCACGGTCAAGTATCTCGACCTGCAAACGGTCAAGAGCCGCAAGGGCGAGCGCATCGCGATGAACCGCAACGGCTCGTTGATCATCATCGACGACCGTGGCCGTGAAGCGGCGCGTTACCAGATCGTTTACGGCGCTCACATCCTCGTCGACGACGGCGCCCGCGTGACGCAGGACCAACTGCTGGCCACGTGGGACCCGTTCACGTTCGCGATCCTGACTGAAGTCGCTGGTCACGTTAAGTTCCAGGACTTGAAGGAAGGCGTGACGTTCGACGAAGAAGTGGACGAAGTGACCGGTCAGTCGCGCATGGTCGTGAAAGACTCGCCGGACGAGAAGAAACAACCGCGTCTGGAAATCCGCAGCGCCAGCAACAAGGTGCTGAAGACCTACCAGATGCCGGTGCGTGCAAACCTGATGGTGTCGGACGGCGAAGAAGTCGAACCCGGCGACATCATCGCGAAGATCCCGCGCGAAACCACCAAGACTAAGGACATCACGGGTGGTCTGCCGCGTGTCGTCGAGCTGTTCGAAGCCCGGCGTCCCGCTGAGACCGCGGTCATGTCTGAAATCGACGGTACGGTCACTCTCGGCGCGATCTCGAAAGGCAAGCGCAAACTGATCATCACCGGCGACGACGGTGAAGAGCGCGAGTACGACATCCCGCGCGGTACGCACATCAACGTGCAGGACGGCGATCGTGTTCGTGCCGGCGAAGCGCTGATGGATGGACCACTGAATCCGCACGACATTCTGCGCGTGCTCGGTATGAGCCGCTTGCAGGAATACCTCGTGAACGAAATTCAGGAGGTCTATCGTCTGCAAGGTGTGAACATCAACGACAAGCACATCGAAGTGATCGTTCGTCAGATGTTGCGCTGGGTGAAGATCAAGGAAGTCGGCGACACCGAGTTCCTGCTGGAAGAGCAGGTCGATCGTTTCCGCTTCCAGGACGAGAACGAGCGTGTTCGACAGGAAGACGGCGAAGTCGCTCAGGCCGAGCCGCTGCTGTTGGGCATCACCAAAGCATCGCTCTCGACCGATTCATTCATCTCGGCGGCCTCGTTCCAGGAGACCACTCGCGTGCTTACCGAAGCGGCGATTTCCGGTCGCGTTGACTACCTGCGCGGCCTGAAGGAGAACGTGATCATG
This sequence comes from uncultured bacterium, assembly GCA_965649955.1. Taxonomy (GTDB): domain Bacteria; phylum Acidobacteriota; class Blastocatellia; order Pyrinomonadales; family Pyrinomonadaceae; genus PSRF01. Next base: position 26,847 of record CBFGMX010000030.1, on the reverse strand, counting down.
GGGCGGTTGATTCCGGCCGGTACGGGCATGGAGTACTACCGCAACGTGGATATCGAACGCGATGAGACAATCGATCAGGCGCGCGAACGGGATCTCGACGAGTTTCCAGACATCGTCGGTGGTCACGATATCGTGTTGCCTGCGCGTGAACCCGTCGTCGTTCCGTCCGCGGCAGGCGACGGCGACGTCGTTGCTGCTCCCGAAACCGAAGAGTAGTAGGGAGTTTTATCCGTAGGTCAAAAGGCCCGTTGCGTCGATTGGCGCAGCGGGCCTTTAGCGTTTGCGGAGCTTAATGAAATTCGTAGTTGTCCTGATTGTTAATGCGTTGGCAGTGTTTGCAGATGGTTTTGTCAGCGGGCAGTTCCTGAACTAACTGTAATCTCCCGCCCATCCGATCCGATGCTATGCGACTGACCCTCAACCCACACAGCGTGTCTTGTCCGCCGCGTGTTACCAGGTGGTAAATGTCGTTGATGGGCCGTATCGCGTACATAACAAACAGTTGGGGCGCAGATCTCACCGGTTACGCCTGCCTTAATTTCATCTGGTACCAGCAAGGTCACCTCTTTCTGAATAGGTTCGCCCTCTTTCCGTACACAAAATGTCGTCGGCTGCCCGACGCAAGTCATTGCTGCAACCATAGTGCCGAACACAGTAGAATCAAACACCGATGAATCAGAAACAGCTAAAGCTCCTTACGGGTGCGCGAAAAGTCGCGATGCCCGACTTCATTCCGCCGCAGCTTGCGACGTTGGTCGATAAACCTCCGGTGGGCGATGCGTGGTTTCACGAACTGAAACTCGACGGTTACCGCTTGTTGTGTCATCTCGATCATGGGAACGTGAGGTTTTGGACGAGGAACCGTAAAGACTGGACCGCGAAATTTCCGGCGCTTGGTAAAGCCGTAAAAGCGTTGCGATTGAAGAGTGCGATTCTCGATGGTGAAGTTGTTGCATTGGACGCGTCGGGGCGCGCCAGTTTTCAAAAGCTGCAACAGCAGATCAATAAAAACTCTGCCGCCGGTCTCATGTTTCACGTGTTTGACCTCGTCTATCTCGATGGCTTTCTGCTGACGCGTTGTCCGCTGCGCGAGCGGAAGCGTGTGCTGGCGGAAGTGTTCGATCGAGTGGACGAAAAGAGTCCGCTGCGGTACAGCGATCACATCGAAGGGAACGGCGCACGGTTTTTGAAAGAGGCGTGCAAGTTTGGACTCGAGGGGATTGTTTCGAAACTGGCGGATTCGCCGTACGAGTCGACTCGCAGCCGCAACTGGTTGAAAATCAAATGTCTGCGGCGGCAGGAGTTTGTGATCGCCGGGTACACGTTGTCCGACAAGGGAATTCCGTTCAGTTCGCTGGTGCTGGGTGTCTATGACAAGGGGAAACTGATCTATGCGGGTCGCGCTGGGACAGGTTTCAGCGACCAGATGCGTGTTGATCTGAAGAAGATGCTGGACAAGTTGAAGCGCAACACGCGGCCTTTTGCCGAGATACCGAACGACCCCGGCCTGCGGCGCGCCGTCTGGGCGGAGCCAACGCTCGTCGGTGAAGTCGCGTTTACCGAGTGGACCGACGAAGGCATCATCCGTCACCCCTCGTTCCAGGGCCTGCGCGAAGACAAGAAGCCGATCGACGTCGTGCGCGAAGAGCCGGCCTAATCCACGCTGGCGGTGGTCACATAAAGGAACCTTCGTTCGGAAAGTGGAATTTTGAACTCGCGTGTTTCTTTGTTGAGCTTCTTGCGCAGCGTCTCCCCACCAAACAGCAGTAACGAACTTCCTCGCGGCGCCCAGTGAATGATTTCGGGGAGTTTTTCCACGAATTGATCCAGGGCACGGCAGGTGATGAATGACGCGTCAGGACGTTCGACATCTTCGAAGCGTTTGGTGACGATGACGGCATTCCTGCCGAGCGTGTTCAGCGCTTCTCTAAGGAAGACGGACTTTTTCGGCGAGGATTCGATGAGTGTGGCGTGTAAATCCGGGCGGGCAATGAGGCACGGGATGATGGGGAGCCCTGCACCGGAGCCGATGTCTGCTATCTTTGCGTTCTCAGGCAGGTGTTTGAGGAGCATCAACGACTCGAGCACATGCCGGGTTGCGAATTCTTGAGGCGAACACGGAGCGACGAGATGAAGACGAGCGTTCCAGCGAGTTAGTAAACTGTAGTAGGCACTGAGACCGGACAGTGCTTCTGGTCCGAGGTCCACATCGAACACGGATTGATTTGCTTTAAGGGTCTGCTCGAATCCAGGTAGTTCATCCATTCACGTAAGAATATGATTGATGATTTTGTTGAGCAACACCGCTTACTCGGCAGAACTGTTCCACGCATCGTTGAAGAGTTTGTCGAGGCATTGGCTTCGCGACGCGTAACTCCCGAAGCGACACCCGCGCAGTTGGAAAAACTATTCAACGAGCCGCTGCCGGAGAAAGGCATCTCGATTGACGAGATCCTCGAACGGTTTCGTACAGACGTGGCGCCGCACGCGATGGGGGTGCCGAGCCCGCGATACTTCGGCCAGTTTAACCCGACGCCGCTGCCGATCGGCGTCTGGGCCGACGTGTTCACTTCGATGCTCAACCAGAACGCCGGTGCGTGGCGCAATGGTCCAACGTCGGCGATGATCGAGGCGCGCGTGATTCGCTGGCTGTGCGACCTTCTGAACTATGGTCCAAACAGCTTTGGGACGCTCGCGAGCGGTGGTTCAGAAGCAAATCTCATCGCCTTGAAGTGCGCGCGAGACAACGCTGCGGCTTCGATCAAAGACCGCGGGGTTCGTTCCGCCCCAAATGAACTCGTTGTCTACGCCTCTGAGCAGTGTCACTACTCGATCGACAAAAGCGTCGACATTCTCGGCCTGGGTCGCCAAAGCCTGCGTAAGATTCCCACCGACGATCGATTTCACATTCGCGTCGATGCTCTGCGGGAGCAGATCGCTCGCGACCGCGACGACGGCCGCGTGCCTGCATGTATTGTCGGCGTTGCCGGTACGACGTCAACCGGCGTTATCGACTCGATCGAAGAGCTCGCCGCCGTCGCTCGTGACAACAATTGCTGGTATCACGTCGACGCCGCTTACGGTGGTCCACTCGCGTTTTCTCCAAAGTATAAAGCGAAACTTCAGGGCATCGAGCTCGCCGATTCGATCACGTTCGATCCGCACAAGTGGATGTTTGTTCCGTTCTCGTGTGGCGCGGTGCTCGTGCGCGAAGGCGGGCGCGTGCTGCGCGACGCGTTTGATATGACTCCGGAGTATTTGAGCGAAGACCGGGGCGGCGCCGACGTCGAGTTCGACTTCTTCCGTTACGGTCAAATGGGTACGCGACGTTTCAACTCGCTGAAGTTATGGATGGCGATCAAGTTCATGGGGCGCGAAGGTTACGCCCGGACAGTCGAACGCCACATCGATCTGACGCGCTACCTGGCAAGCAGAATCGACGCCCTCGCCGACCTCGAACGTGTCGGCGAAGTAGAAACGGCAGTTTGCTGTTTTCGTCATTCTTCCAATTCCGATCAGATTCAGCAGCAACTGCAACAGACGATCGAGCGCGGTGGTGAGGCATGGCTCACGACGACCGTGTTACACGGAAAGCGCGCGTTACGTGTGAACGTCAATAGCTTCCTGACCGAACAGCATCACGTGGACCACCTGGTAACACAGATTGAAAAGGCGGCGTCGAAGCTATGAAGTTGCTGTATCTGTTCTTACTCCTCGTTTTGATCTGTGTTCCAGTTGCAGCGCAGAAGTCCTTGCCCGCGATCAAGTCGCAAGCCGACTTTGACAAAGTCTCAGTTACTTACGATCCGAATACGCCTTACGCCCTGCCGCACGTCATGATTGTGATCGATCGCAAGGACAACAATCGAATCTATTACGTCAACAAGAAGCGCTACAGCTTTCACAAAGACTTCGTTAACGGCACGTATCTCTCGCTGGAACGCGGTCGCGAGTTTTTCATAAACAACTATCTCAAGCCGAATCGCCGTTTCATACTCGGCACGCTCGCTTATCAAACCCCAATACGCCGTTGGACCTTCGAGTTCTGGGAGGGCGATCTGATCCCTGCCGATCTGATTCAACTGGCCTACGACGTCGTCAACAAAAGCTTCTTTGCTCCGGTCGCCTTCAAGCCCAACTCGTTGCGCCAGGAGGAAGCAACGAGCACGCTCGCGGGCATGCAGCGCGTTCTGCAAAGCGACATCGCAAAGGAACAGGCGTACCAGGCACTAAACATCGCGAAAGGCTTAGGCCGCATTCACATCATTCCGAAGCTCGACGATCATGTGGAAATCGGATCGAACGAGATACTCGTGCTCGACGAAGTTCCGATTCAACTCCCTCCCGTTGCCGGCATCATCACCTCGCAACCGTCGACGCCGCTGTCACATATCAATCTGCTGGCGAAAGGTTGGGGGATTCCTAACGCCTACATCAAAAATGCGAAAGAGTTGTTGAAGCAGTACGACGGCTGGTGGGTCTCCTTTGAAACGCTGCGCGAGAATTACACCATCAAGCGCGCCGGTATGGACCAGTTGCGCGAATACCAACGGCGCCAGGCGCAGCGTCTCGACCTGGTGAAGCCGCGCTACAGTCTGACCGAAACGCGCCTGCTCAGTCTCAATCAGCAGCGGGCGCGTTCCAGTCTCGCGTTTGGCGGCAAGTCGGCAAATCTTGGCGAGGTGATGTTCGCGCGACTGCCGGGGATCGTTGTGCCGAACGGATTTACGATTCCGTTTCACTACTACGACGAGTTCATCAAACGTAATGAGCTTGACGACGTGATTTTCGGTCTATTGAACGATCAGAAGTTCGTTCACGACCCTGCTTATCGTCGCGAAAAGCTCGTTGCACTGCGCCAACAGATCGAAACCGCGGAGTTTGACGCGGCGCTGCGAGAAAAAGTCCTGACGAAGGTTGCGCGAGAGTACGCAGGTAAAGGGTTGTTTGTGCGCAGTTCCTCAAACTCGGAAGACCTGCCGAACTTCAGCGGCGCCGGTTTATACACCACAGTGCCAAATGTGCGCGGCGAACAGGAGTTGATTGACGCGATTCGCAAGGTCTGGGCGTCGCTCTGGAACTTCGAAGCGTACGAGGCGCGCGAACGCGCCGGCGTGGACCACTCGAAGATCTTTATGGCGGTGTTGTTGCAGGAAGGCATCAATTCTGAGAGTTCCGGAGTGATGATCAGCACCGATCCATTCGATCCTGAGAACAAGGCCGCGATCTACATCAGCGCCAAACGCGGACTCGGAATCAAGGTGGTCGAAGGCCAGCGAATTGCCGAGCAGATCATTTTTCGGCCGCGAACCAACGCCGTCCAGGTGCTGACGCGCTCGGCTGAAGACAGTCTGCTGACGTTTGACGAGGAAGGCGGGGTGAAAGAAGTTCCAATCACCGGCGACCGCGTAGTGTTGACTGACGATGTGATACGCCGGCTGGTTCGCGCCGCTATCGAAATCAAACGCGTTTTCGGCAATCGCGACCAGGACATCGAATGGGCTTACATGAAAGGTCAGATTTACATCGTGCAGGCGCGGCCGTTCGTTCCGGGGAGTTGAGCCCACGAACTCAAGAACAGTCAGGAAGGGGCCAGCAAAGCGGGCTCCCGCTGTTACGACGCAGGGGCGTTGCCCCTTCCTGGCTTGCTCCTGCCGCCGTGCGTGTTTGAAATCAACCAGTGTTGGGGGCGGGAAAAGTTTGACAAGCGTAAGGCTCGTCGGGTATAAGGCCCGGGCAATGTTTGGAAACACGAATCGCGGCCATCATTCATACTGGCATCACCACCACCATACCGGTGGCGGGCCGGCGATCGTGTTGCACGCGCTGAACTAGACCGAAAACCAGCGCCAGACGATTCCAACCCGCTGCCAACCCAGAAGCTGGCGGCGGGTTTTTCTTTGAGATCTGAGATCTTTGAGATCTGAGATCTCAGATTTGAGATTTAAGAGTGGTCTCTCGAATTCCAGCCGGAATGCGCTACTACATCGGGGCGGAAGCGCGCCTGCGTCGCAGGATTGAAGACGCGGCGATGACCGTGTTCGAAAGCTGGTCGTATGAAGAAGTGATCACGCCGTCGGTTGATTACTACGACCTGTTCGAACACGGGATGGGCCAAACGGAAGCTCAGCGCGGCTTCCGGTTCACAGATAACGACGGTCGCTTACTCGCGTTGCGACCCGACGTCACTTCCTCCGTGGCGCGAATCGCGGCGACGCTGCTCGCCGATCGCCAACGCCCGCTGCGCTTCTGTTACGCCGCTCCGGTTTTCAGACAACAGCCTCAGTCTCACGCCGAATGGCGGCGCGAGAACACTCAGCTCGGTTGCGAGTTGATCGGCATCGCGGGCAAGCCGGCCGATCTTGAAGTGTTGCGGCTGGCGGCCGAAATACTCGCCAGACTCGATCTGCAATCGAGTTATTGCATCACGATCAATAACGTGGAAATCTTTAACGGTATCGCCGCGGAACTGAATCTCGACACGACTGCTCGAGAACAACTGCGCCGGCTGATCGACACGCGCGAGACTGCGGAACTTAACCGCTTCCTGCACGAGCACTCGGCTGGCGACGGCCGTGAATTTGCGCAGCTTGCCCAATTGACCGGCAAGCGACAAGTGCTTGAGTCGGCACGCAAGGTCATCCGCAACGAGCGATCGCTCCAGGCGTTGAATGCGATCGGAGATCTCTGGACCGAGATCGAAGCGCTCGGTTTACAGGATGATTTCGAGATCGACCTTGGCGACGTACCCAGCCTCGACTACTACACGGGACTGACGATGAAAGTTTATGTTTACGGCGCAGGCGCGAGTGTCGGTCGCGGCGGACGCTACGACGGTTTGACCGGCAACTTTGGGCGCGCCGAGCCGGCGGTCGGTTTTGTGCTCAATCTCGACGCGCTGACTGACGTAGTCGGGCGCAGGGTATCGCAGCAGAAATGATCACGATCGCGATTGCGAAAGGCAGAATGCAGGACGGCGCGCTGGCGCTGCTGGGGCGCGCGGGGATTAGACTGAGTGAGGAAGAGGTTAATTCGCGACGACTTGCAGTCACCGACGAAAGCGGCAACTACCGTTTCCTGTTCGTGAAACCGGGGGACGTGCCGGTTTACGTCGAACATGGAATTGCCGATTGCGGCATGGTGGGCCGTGATGTGTTACTCGAGTCTGAAGCCGACTTGTTGTTGCCGCTCGATCTCGGCATCGCGCGTTGCCGGATCGTGGTGGCCGCGGCAGATCCGGACGTGATGACGCGAGGAGTCGGAATGTTACGGGTGGCGACCAAGTATTCGCAGATTGCCGCCACGCACTTCGGATCGCGCGGCATGCCGGTGGAGATAATCAAGCTGTCGGGATCGGTGGAACTTGCACCGGCTCTGGGGCTCGCGGACCTGATCGTGGATCTCGTCGAAACCGGAAGAACGTTGCGTGAGAACGGCTTGTCCGTGGTCGACGAGATCGCCGAATCGACCGGACGGTTGGTCGTGAACCGCGCAAGTTACCAGTTGAAAGCGGAAGCCGTGGGGCGGCTCGTAAATGCGTTGCGAAAAGCGCTGAATGGAGGCGCGGGAGCGTGATCCGGATCATTCGTCAAACAGAACGCGACGCGCTCGATCAGATGCTAAAGAATCTCGAGGCGCGCGCCGTCGCCTTCGATCCGGATCTGATGCGGGCTGTCTCGTCGATCATTGACGACGTGCGCGAACGTGGGGACGAGGCGTTGATCGACTACACGACCCGCTTTGACAACGTAACCCTGGAAGCGTCGCAACTGCGAATCGATGAAGCAACGCTCAGCGCGTCCGCGGACAAAGTCGACTCACGCGTGCTCGCCGCGTTGCGCGAGGCGATAAAAAACGTAACCACGTTTCACGAGAAGCAAGTTGAACGGTCGTGGGAGATCTCGCCTGCCGGCGGTGTTCGTCTGGGCCAGATCATCAGCCCGCTCGAGCGTGTGGGTTTGTACGTCCCCGGCGGCACCGCCGCGTATCCATCGTCAGTGGTGATGAACGTCGTTCCGGCGCAGGTCGCAGGCGTCGAACGAATCGTCGTTGCCACCCCGCCGCGCACGCTGTCCGAGAGCCCGGCTGTCGCCGCGGCGTTGCGTGAGTTGAACGTGACCGAGATTTACGCGGTTGGTGGCGCGCAGGCGATCGCCGCGCTCGCCTACGGAACAGAAAGCGTGGCGCGTGTTGACAAGATTACCGGACCGGGAAACAAGTACGTTGCAGCGGCAAAGAAACTGGTGTTTGGAGTGGTGGGCATCGATGCGATCGCCGGACCGAGTGAGGTCGTAATCATCGCTGACGACACCGCACGCGCGGATTTCATAGCCGCGGACCTATTGGCGCAGGCAGAGCACGGCGACGACGCCTCGTCAATTCTAATCACGAACAACCAGACGCTTGCGGCCGAAGTGGCCCACGAGGTCCAACAGCAGGTCGAATCGTTGCCCCGGCGCGACATTGCAACAGCGTCGTTGAAAAACTTCGGGGCTATAGTCGTCGTCAACAACCTCGACGATGCGTGCGAGATTGCAAACCGGATCGCTCCGGAGCACCTTCAACTCATCACCGGCGACGACGACCGTGCTGCGGCCCGAATTCGGCATGCCGGTGCGATCTTCTTCGGACAGCACACGCCTGAAGCAGTCGGCGATTACATGGCCGGTCCAAACCACGTGCTACCCACTGGCCGGACCGCGCGTTTTTCGTCCGCGCTGGGAGTTTACGATTTCGTGAAGCGCACGAGCGTGTTGCGCTATTCGCCTGAAGCGTTTGCTAAGGTATCGGACTCGATCGCGGTCCTTGCGGAGTGCGAAGGACTCGCGGGCCATGCGAGATCCGCTACCATTCGTAACCACCGATGAAAAGTACATTGAACATAATCAAACCTGCCGTTCGCGGCTTGCGCGCCTACTCGCTGACGCCGCATCGCGCGCAAGTAAAGCTGAATCAGAACGAAAACCCGTGGGACATGTCGCTCGCGCTCCGGCAGGAGATTCTGAACCAGTTTGAAATGACGAGATGGTCCAGGTATCCGGATTTCCTCCCCGCCAGTTTGCACGAGCGTCTGGCGGAGTTTGCGGGATTACGCGCGGATCAGATCATCGCCGGCAACGGATCGAACGAGCTGATCCAGGCGGTGTTGATGGTCACGGTTGGACCAAAGAAACGAGTGTTGATTTGCGAACCCACGTTCGCCTTGTACCGTCAGATCGCGACCGTTCTCGGCGGTGACGTCGAAAGCATCTCGCTGACGAACACTCTGCAATACAACAGCGACCTGCTGCTGAGCGTCGTCGAAGAACGACAACCTGACGTTACGATAATCTGTTCGCCAAACAATCCGAGCGGCTGCCTCATCGATGATCAGGATCTGGTCAAATTACTCGCTATCGCGCGCGGCCTCGTCGTGATCGACGAGGCGTATCACGAGTTTGCGGAGCATTCGGTTGTGCCGCTGCTGGAGAATCACGAAAACCTCATCGTGTTGCGCACCTTCTCGAAGGCGATGGCACTGGCGGCGTTGCGCGTCGGTTACCTTATGGCGGAGCCGGATCTCGTGCGAGAGATTCGCAAAGCCGTACTGCCGTACAACTTGAACGCGTTTTCGCAGATGGCCGCGGAGATGGCCGTCGACAGATACGAGACCGATCTGCGTCCACTCGTGAAGCGCATCATCAACGAGCGCCAGCGTCTCTTCACCGCGTTGTCAGAGATAAAAGGACTGACGCCCGTCGCTTCGAAAGCAAACTTCATGCTCGTTAAGACGGAGATCGATCCGAAGCTAATCTTCGAAGAGTTGTTGCTGCGCGATGTTTTGATACGCGACGTAAGCAGCTATCCGATGTTGAAGAAGTATTTCCGCGTTACCGTGGGTCGGCCGGAGGAGAATGACGAGTTGTTAGCCGGATTGCTGGAGATCTGTGGTGAATAACGTAAAGAACAATTCTCGTTCAGCGGATGTTCGTCGCAAGACAAAAGAAACGGACGTGCGTGTGAAGCTCTCGCTCGACGGCAGCGGGCGATCGCGGATCTCGATCGGATTGCCGTTTCTGGAGCACATGCTGGAACTGTTTGCGAAGCACGGGCTGTTCGATTTGCACGTCGCGTGCAAAGGCGACCTGGAAGTTGACGATCATCACTCCGTTGAAGACGTTGCGATCACTCTGGGCCAGGCCCTGGTCCAGGCGCTCGGCGATAAGAAGGGAATCAATCGTTATGGAGAAGCCGTAGTGCCGATGGACGAGGCGCTGTGTCGGTCGGTGATCGACCTGTCAGGACGGTTTTACCTGGTTTATGAAGTGCCGACGAAGCGGCAGAAGATCGGAAACTTCTCCGTCGAGCTGGCGGAACATTTCTGGCGCTCGTTTTCGGAGACCGCGAAGTTCAACCTGCACATCGACTGTCTGCGTGGACGCAACACGCACCACATTCTCGAAGGAACGTTCAAGGCCTCAGCGCGGGCACTGCGGCAAGCTGTCGAGTTAAACAGTCGCGTGAGTGGCGTGCCGAGCACGAAGGGATCGCTGTGAGTCGCGTTGCCATCATCGATTATGGGGTCGGTAACTTACGCTCTGTTGAGAAGGCGTTTGCGGCGATGGACTGCGAGGCGGTGGTCAGCAGCGACATTGCGCTGTTGCAGAGTGCGGAGCGATTGGTGTTGCCGGGCGTCGGGGCGTTTGCGTCGTGCATGAAGGCGCTGCGAGAACGCGGGTTTGATTCGTTGGTCCAGGAGCGCGCAGCGGCAGGCAGGCCGTTGCTCGGGATCTGTGTCGGCATGCAGATGTTGTTTGAAGTGTCGGATGAGTTTGGGAAGACGCGCGGGCTTGGATTGTTACCCGGGCGCGTTCGCCGGTTCGAAACAGAACTGGTCGTGCCGCAGGTCGGCTGGAATCGCATTCACCAGCGCCGAGCGCATCCGTTGTTTGCGGGTGTCGCGGACGGCGCCTTTTGTTATTTCGTTCATTCGTTTTACTGCGAACCGGAAACCGCGGATTTGGTGGTGGGCGAGACTGAATATGGCGTGAACTACGCGTCCGTGGTCGCACAACAAAACATCTGTGGAGTTCAGTTTCATCCGGAAAAAAGTCAGCATGTCGGATTGCAGATGCTGAAGAACTTCTGCGTTATGTGATTCTTCTTTGTCCCTTTTGTGGCCCGTGCTAGCTAAGCGAATTATTCCGTGTCTCGACGTCGATAACGGCCGCGTGGTCAAAGGCATTCGCTTTGTCTCGCTGATAGACGCAGGCGATCCCGTCGAACAAGCAAAGCGTTACGACGCTGAGGGCGCGGATGAGTTGACGTTTCTTGATATCACCGCGTCGTCTGACAAACGCGACATCGTCGCCGATCTCGTGCGACGGGTTGCCGACGAGGTGTTTATTCCTTTCACGGTCGGCGGCGGTTTGCGATCCGTCGAAGACATTCGCGCGATCCTGCGTGCGGGAGCTGACAAGATCACGCTCAACACTGCGGCGATCGAGAATCCGCGATTGATCAGCGACTGTGCGGAGACGTTTGGTAGCCAGTGTATTGTCGTCGCGATCGATGCGCGCCGCCGGGCCGGCGGGAGTGGTTGGGAAGTGTTTACACATGGCGGCCGCCGGGCAGTTGGACTCGATGCTCTCGAATGGTCCATGCAAGCGGAGCGTCTCGGCGCCGGGGAGTTGTTGTTAACGAGTATGGATTGCGACGGGACGCGCGACGGTTACGATATCGAGTTGACGCGCGCTGTTTCTGACGCGGTGCGAATCCCGGTTATTGCGTCGGGCGGAGCCGGTCGTGTAGAGCATTTCTATGAAGCGCTGGTCGACGGAGGCGCGAGTGCTGTGTTGGCAGCGTCGCTGTTTCACTTCGGCGAGTTGTCGATTGGCGACGTGAAAAGTTATTTGCGCCGCCGCGGCGTGGAGGTCCGATGAAGATTGAGGACTTGAAATTCGACGACCGCGGTTTGATACCGGCGATTGTGCAGGACGCCAGCACGCGCGAGATCTTGACGCTTGCCTACATGAATCGCGAGAGTTTGGAACGCACGATCGAGACGCAGGAGACGTGGTTCTGGTCGCGTTCGCGAAACCAACTCTGGCACAAGGGCGAAACGTCGGGTAACACGCAGCAAGTGGTGGATCTCGTCGCGGATTGTGACGCCGATGCGATCGTGGTCCTGGTCCAACCTGCCGGTCCGGCTTGTCACACCGGTGCGAGGTCATGTTTTGACCTCAAGCAGGACGAAGATCTCGGCGCCTTGCTCACGCAACTCTACTGTCTGATCGAAAGCCGCGAGCGCGAGCGTCCCGATGGTTCGTACACGACGTACCTGTTCGATAAAGGCATTGATAAGATTCTGAAAAAAGTGGGCGAAGAGTCGGCCGAAACAATCATCGCGGCGAAGAACGAAAATACGAAGCCGTTGGTGAGCGAAGTGGCGGACTTGATTTACCACCTGCTCGTGTTGCTGGTGGCGCGCGGCGTCCGCCTCGACGAGGTTCGCGAGGAACTCGGTCGACGAAGAAAATGAACAATGAACTCGAACAATTGTTGGAATTTGCGGTCCAACTCGGGCGCGGCGCCGGCGATATCACGCTGAGGTACTTTCGGAAACGGCCCGAGACAACCACGAAAACCGACGGGAGTTACGTAACGATAGCCGATCGCGAAGCCGAAGCTTACATGCGCAGGCAGATCGCGGAGCGGTTTCCGGATGATGGCATCCTCGGCGAGGAAGAGGGTGAATCGCACGGGCGTTCCGGCCGGCGCTGGATTATCGATCCGATCGACGGCACGTTTGCTTTTGTCCACGGAGTGCCGTTTTACGGCGTGCTGATCGGCGTGGAGATCGACGGCGAGATGCGTGCCGGAGTGATCAATATTCCGGCGCTCGATGAGCTGGCCTCCGCAGCACGAGGCGTCGGATGTTTTTTGAACGGCGAACCAGCGCGAGTCTCGCGGACTGCCAAACTGGAAGACGCGCTGCTGTTGTCGACTGACTTCACGGCGTGCGCGCGTTACGGTTTTGGTGAAGCGGCAGAGCGGCTGCAAGGTCGCGCCAGGACCAGCCGTACGTGGGGTGACTGCTATGGCTACGTACTTGTCGCAACGGGCCGGGCCGATGTGATGCTCGATCCGGTCATGAATCTTTGGGACTGCGCCGCGTTGTCGCCGATCATGGAAGAAGCAGGCGGCACGTTCACGGATTGGGGCGGCGTGCGGACCATCTCGGGTGGAAACTCGATCGCCACCAACGGTTTGTTATTTGATGAAGTGATGAGCGTGGTATCCGGATAATGCTTGTCGTACCGGCAATCGATCTGAAGAACGGCTCGTGCGTGCGCCTGGTCCAGGGACGCAAGACCGACGTGACGATTTACGACGCAAATCCGATCGACGTGGCGATTCAATTTGCGCGTGCCGGGGCGCGCATGATTCATGTCGTCGATTTGGATGGGGCATTCAAGGGAGGCGAGTCGCCAAACCGGGCGGTCGTGAAAGAGATAGTCGCCACGGTGGACGTGCTGGTTGAGTTTGGTGGTGGGATTCGAACCGTTGACGACGTGCAACAACTTTGCGATGCAGGGGTTCAACGGGTGGTGCTCGGAACAGTTGCGGCGGAATCGCCGGAACTCTTGCAGGAATTGATCGGTGCTTTTGGTGAGAGGATCTGTGTTGGGATTGATGCCAAAGACGGGTTGGTAACGACCCGTGGATGGGAGACGGTGACACAGATTTCTGCGACGGAGCTCGCTAGAAGCGTTGCCAATCGTGGCGTCAACAGGATCATTTACACGGACATCGCCCGAGACGGCATGCTCACTGGACCAAACATCGAACAGACCGTTGCAGTTGCTCGCGCCGCGAACGTTCACGTAACCGCTTCAGGCGGCGTTTCCAGTCTTAACGATCTCAGACGGCTGCGCGACGCAGGCGAGCCACTTTTGGACAGTGTTATTGTTGGGAAGGCTTTGTACGAACAAAAATTCAAACTCGAAGACGCGATAAATCTATGAGCGAATCGATTTTTGCAGACGCAATCTTGAAAGATCATGTGGCATTCGTAACCGGTGGCGGCACGGGAATCACGGGGGGCATCGCACGCGCACTCGCCGAGTCGGGCGCTGCCGTGGCGCTGGTAAGCCGTAACCTGGACCACCTGCAACCTGCGGCTGATGCAATCAACGCGAGCGGTGGGAAGGCGATTGCCGTTGTTGCCGATGTTCGTCAACCGGAAGCAGTCGAAGCGGCAGTTGCCGCGACAGTCGAACAGCTCGGAAAGATCGACATCGTGATCAACGGCGCCGCCGGAAATTTTCTCTGCAACGCCGAACAGTTGTCGCCGAACGGCTTCGGCACGGTCGTCGACATTGATCTCAAAGGCACGTTCAACGTCTGTCGAGCCGCGTTTGCGCAACTGAAAGAGCATCGCGGCCAGATACTTAACATCACCGCGACGCTTCATTACCTCGGCACGCCGATGCAACTTCACGTTTCCGCTGCGAAAGCAGGTGTCGATGCGCTGACGCGCAACCTTGCGGTCGAGTGGGGACGATATGGAATACGCGTCAACGCGATCGCGCCTGGTCCAATCGAAGATACGGAAGGGATGCAGCGACTCATTCCCGAGCCGGTCAAAGAACGATTGAAGAAGAACATTCCGCTCGGCCGGTTTGGAAGAATTGCTGATATCGAAAAAGCGGCTGTGTTTCTGTGTTCGGATGCGGCGAGTTACATCAATGGTACGGTGTTGGTAGTGGATGGCGGACAGTGGATAGCCGCGAATCGCATGGTCGGAAATCAATAATGCTGGATCTGCAGCCCTCATCATTCGAAGCGTTTGTGCGCGAGGCCGGACAGGGCAATGTGGTGCCTGTCGTGCGCTCGGTGCTTGGCGATCTGCACACGCCGGTGGGAGCGTTCATGCGCATCGCGGGTGACTCGCGGTATGCCTTTTTGCTTGAGTCTGTCGAAGGTGGCGAGCGAATCGCTCGATATTCGTTTCTTGGCGCAGATCCGGAGATGATCGTGCGCGGCCAGGGGCTGCAAACGTTTGTTGAAAAGCACGGCCGAACTGAATCATTTCCGGTAGTGGCGACCGAATGGGTGCGCGATTACTTCCGCGGGCGTTCACTTGCTCGCCGGTCGGGGCTGGTCCCGTTTGCCGGTGGGGCCGTTGGTTATGTCTGTTACGACGCGGCACAGTGGTTCGAGCCTGCTCTGAGAGAACACGACACACAACCGTTGACTGGTCCAACGGACGCACTCTGGATGTTTTATCGAACCGTGATCGCTTTCGATCGCGTCAAGCAGCGACTCGAGATCGTCTCGATTGTCTTCACTGAAGAAGCCAGCGGCAGCTACGATCGACTGCGTGAACTCTACGACGCCGCGGTCGCGCGGACGCGCGAGATCGAGCAGATCATTTTTGCGACTGATTCGTCTCCGATCGCAGAACAGCCGCACCACGGTGGCGAGCGCAATTTCACCCTGCAGTCGAATTGGCCGCGGCGCGCTTTTGAAGACGGAGTGCGTCGAGTCAAAGACTACATCGCCGCCGGCGACTGTTATCAGGTGGTGCTGTCGCAACGATTTTCGGCGCAGTTTCATGGCGATCCGCTTCAGATCTATCGCGCGCTGCGCGCCATCAATCCGTCCCCCTACATGTTTTTCCTCCGCGTCGGGGAGGAAACAGTGATCGGCGCTTCACCCGAAATGCTTGTCCGTTGTCATGGACAACGACTCGATTACCGTCCCATCGCCGGCACGAGAAAGCGCGGGGCGACTGAAACCGAAGATGCCATACTGAGCGAGGATTTAAAGTCAGACGAGAAGGAAGTCGCGGAACACATGATGCTCGTCGATCTCGGTCGCAACGATCTCGGTCGTGTTTCGGATTATGGTTCAGTGAAGGTTGACGAGTTGATGTCGGTCGAGAAGTACTCGCATGTGCAGCACCTGGAAACGAGTTTGCGGTCGCGTCTGCGCGACGATCTTGATCGCTTCGATGCGCTGGCGGCGTGTTTTCCCGCGGGCACGGTCTCGGGGGCGCCGAAGATTCGCGCGATGGAGATTATTCGCGAGCTCGAACCCGATCGTCGTGGAATTTACGCCGGTGCGGTCTTGTACATGGACTACGCGGACAATCTCGATTCATGCATCGCAATCCGGACGATCGTGTTGCGCGAGGGACAGGCGATGGTCCAGGCCGGTGCGGGCATCGTCGCCGACTCTGTTCCCGAGCACGAATATGCGGAAACTGTAAACAAGGCGCGCGCGATGTTTCGCGCGATTGAAATGGCGGAGAAAGGTTTGTGAGGTTATTAATTCTATTTTTATCCATGGTTTGTTTTGTAGCGGCGCAAGAGCCTCCGAAAAAGGCGAATGCGCGCGACGTCGCTAACGAAGTGGTCGCCGAACCTTTTGACGGTGCGCCAGTCGAGAAGATGGCTGCGCATTGTGTGACTCTGGAAACGGAACTCGGCGCGATCGAAATCGCGATGATGCCGGAAGTTGCGCCTGAGTCGGTCCGAAACTTTCTGAACCTGTCAGCCACGGGCGCGCTCGATACGACGACGTTCAGCCGGGTCGTAAAGGGATTCGTAATTCAGGGTGGGAACCTTTCGACGAGCGAAAAATGGAGTGCTGAACTGGCAAAAAGAATGTCGCGCCGGCTGCCGGACGAACCAGGGATCGTCAAACACGTGCGCGGCATCGTCTCAATGGCACGCGGTGATGAACCAAACAGCGCCACGACGCACTTTTTCATTCTCGCTGGACCAGGTCCGCACCTGGACAGCAAGTTTGCTGCCTTTGGCACGGTGACGAAAGGCATGGAAGTGGTCGACGCGATCAATCAGGCGCCGGCCGAAGGTGAAAAGCCCGAGAAGCCGGTGAAGATCAATCGCGCACTTGTGAGTCCATGCAAGAAATGAGGAAGTGTCGTCAAACGCTACTGCTGATGCTGGCCGTGCTTGCTTTTAACGCCTGCACTGACAAACTGCCTGACAGAAAGGCGCGTCCGGAGGCTGCACAGCAGTTACTGAAACTGCGCGGTTACGAGTTTGACGAGAAGAGTTTTCACGCGGCTGCCGCGGCGCGCGACATGATGGCGATCAACGCATTTCTGGACTCCGGCATCAACGCAAATGCGCGGAAAGAATCCGACGGGCGCACCGTCTTGATCTCGGCAGCCGCGCGCGGCGATCTCGAGGTCGTGAACCTGATGGTCGAGCGCGGCGCCGACGTCAACGTGAAAGACAACAAGGGATACACGGCGCTGTTTCATGCGATCGAGGCGCGGTACGACGAGGTTTCAAAGGTCTTGTTGAACGATCCGAAGCTCGATCTGAACGCACGAGGTTTGAACGGTATCACGGCGTTGTCGAGTTACGTCTGGCGCGAGCAGAAGGATTCAGTGCAGAAGTTGTTGGAGCGCGGTGCGGACGTGAACGCGCAGGACAACGATGGTGACGCTCCGCTTCACGGAGCTGCGCAGAATGGCAATGTCGAGATTATCGACATGCTGCTCGCGAAAGGCGCCGATCCGAATCTGAAGAACAAACAAGGCGGAACGCCGTTGATGTGGGCCGCCGTGTTTGGTCATGAAGATGCCGCGCGCCGGTTGATTGAACGCGGCGCGGACCCGTCGTTGAAAGATGCCGAAGGCATGACCGCGCGCGACTGGGCGATTAAAAACAAGCGAGAAAGTGTTATCAGACTGTTGAATAAGTGATGTTCTCTCTGTCTCTTGTGCCTTTTGTGTTTCTTGTGCTTCTTTGTGGCTAATGTTGCTCGTAATCGACAACTACGACTCGTTCACTTACAACCTGGTCCAATATCTCGGTGAACTGGGCGAAACGGTCGAAGTCCGTCGAAACAATCAGGTGACGCTCGACGAGATCGAAACCAGTCTGCGTCCGGAACGGATCGTGATCTCGCCAGGACCGGGGACGCCTGACGACGCCGGCATCTCACTCGACGTGATCGATCGTTTTGCGGGAAAAATTCCGTTGCTGGGTGTCTGTCTGGGCCATCAGGCGATCGGGCAGGCATTCGGCGGACGCGTGGTTCGCGCGCCGGAGTTGATGCATGGCAAGGCGTCGGAAGTCAGTCATGACGGCCGGACGATTTTTGAGGGGGTTAGCGATCGTTTCGTGGCCGGCCGCTATCACTCGTTGATCGTGGAAAGGGAATCGCTGCCGCAGTGTCTCGAAGTCTCAGCATCGACGATCGACGGCATCATCATGGGGTTGCGTCATCGCGAGTGGAAGATCGAAGGCGTGCAGTTTCATCCCGAATCGATCCTGACCTCCGAGGGCAAGCGACTGCTCGCGAACTTCTTAAAACTCTGAACTCACCGGCTCACCAGACAATGACCAATCATCGATTAACCGAATTCCTGTCGCGGCTGGTCCGGCGCGAGGATTTGAACCGCGAAGAGGCAGGACAGTTACTCGATGCGTTGCTGGACGAGGAATCGACTGATGCGCAGATCTCGGCGGCGCTGGTCGCCCTCGCCGCCAAAGGTGAAACGGTTGAGGAGTTGACCGGGTTGGTCCAGGGGCTGCGCTCGCGAGCTGTTCGGGTGAACTCGAAGCACTCCTGTTTTATCGATACTGCGGGAACGGGATCGAGCCGCGCCAAGACATTTAACATCTCAACGGCCGCGGCATTTGTGATCGCGGGCGCCGGACTGCCGGTTGCGAAACACGGAAATCGCGCTGCCAGTAGCAAGTCAGGCAGCGCGGATCTTTTGACGGCGTTGGGTGTGAACGTTTCGGCGATACCGTCAGTGTCGGAATCGGCGCTGAACGAGATCGGGATCTGTTTTATGTTCGCACCGCTTTATCACGGTGCGACCGCCCGCGTTGCGGGTATTCGCCGCCAGTTGGGCATACATACCACTTTCAATCTATTGGGACCATTGAGCAATCCGGCGGGCGCGCCGCGGCAGATTGTTGGCGTGTGGCATAAGGATCTCGCCGAGCGAATGGCAAGTGTGCTGGCCGCGCTCGGTACGGAGCGCGCGTGGGTGGTCCATGGCGGCGACGGTTTGGATGAGATCACGCTGGCTGGTAAGACGCATGTTGCGGAAGCGAACGAGGGACAAGTGAGGACATTCGAGATCGGGCCGGGCGATTTTGGTCTTGAAGCCGCTTCGCTGGACCACTTGCGCGGCGGAGATACGGAGGCGAACGCGCGTATCGTGCGCGCCGTGCTCGACGGATCGCGCCAGGACGAAGCGCGTTCACTGGTGATCATGACGGCGGCGGCGGCGTTGGTTTTGGGCGGCGTCGCGACAAATCTTCGCGAGGGAGCAGCGCTGGCTGCGAATGCGATCGACAGCGGCGCGGCCGAGTCAAAGTTGCAAATGCTGATTCAGGCGACGAACGCATGAGTTTCCTTTCGGAGATCGTCGAGCGTAAACGACAGCGGCTCGAATTGGCGAAACGAACCGTTCCGCCCGCTGCGTTGGAAGTACGTTCGAACTCACACCGATTTCGCCAGGCGCTAATGCGCGACGGCGTGAACATCATTGCCGAATTCAAACGTCGCTCGCCGTCGAAAGGTGTGATTCGGGCTGACGCGGACTTGAAAACGATTGTGCAGGCTTACGAGGCAGGTGGTGCGGTGGCGATTTCAGTACTCACGGAAGAGGATTATTTTTCAGGCTCGCTCGACGATTTGCGCGCTGTGAAAAAACTTGTCGACCTGCCGGTGCTGCGCAAGGATTTTGTTTTCGACGAGTATCAAGTCTATGAATCGGCCGCGGCCGGTGCGGACGCGGTGCTGTTGATTGTCGCCGCGCTCGACGACGAGGTCCTTGAACGACTGCGCCGTTTGATCGAAGACGAACTGGGCATGGATGCGCTTATAGAAGTTCACACTCATGAAGAGATGCAACGCGCAACCGCCTGCGGCGCGAACCTGATCGGCGCCAACAACCGCAACCTGCACACGTTCGAAGTCTCGCTCGACACATCTTTATCGCTGGCGGCAAATGCACCCCCGGGTACGGTGCTTATCAGCGAAAGCGGACTTAACAACTCGACCGATCTGGCGCGACTCCACGACGCCGGCTATCGCGGCTTCCTGATCGGAGAATCGCTGATGCGTTCAGAAAATCCCGAAGCCGCGCTCCGCGAGCTAGTGAGCACGCCATGACGTTCGTCAAGATTTGCGGCATCACCAATCTCGACGACGCACTCGCGGCAGTCGACGCAGGCGCGGACGCGCTGGGCTTCAATTTCTACAAACCAAGCCCACGCTACATCACACCCGAAACGGCCCGCGAAATCGTCGCGCAACTTCCGCCATCGATAATGACCGTCGGCGTCTTCGTCAACGAACAATCGCCCGAATCAGTGGAAGATCTTGCGCGCCACGCAGGCGTAACGGCAATTCAACTGCACGGCGATGAATCTCCCGACTACTGCGTGGCTTTACAACATCGCTTCGTAATCAAAGCGCTCGCCGCCGGACCCGACTTTGACACGCAACACGCCGCCGATTACGACGTCGACGCGATCCTGCTCGACACCAAACACGCCGCGCTACGCGGCGGCACCGGTCGCGTCTTCGATTGGTCGATAGCCCAACGAGTGCGCCCCACTGTTCGAAAGCTATTTCTCGCGGGCGGGCTCGGCGTGCAAAATATTGAAGACGCAATCATTTCCGTGGATCCGTACGGTGTCGATGCATGCAGTGCGCTGGAAGAAACGCCCGGTAAAAAGGATCATGAACGCATGCGCGCGTTCGTGAAAACCATACGGAGTGTTAAACCTTGAATGCCCCACACAGGCAGAGTATTCTTGGGTTTGCCCCAAGGTCAGAAACTATCAGATTGCCCTCCCCGAACAAGTTTGTTTGATTCGTCGACCTCTCCGGGTCTGATTATGACTGCACGGGCAGAGAAGAAACACAAACCAAAAGCGGGTGACCGGTCGCGCGGCCGTGTGCTCCTGGTTACCGACGAAGATCAGTCGCAGTTTATCGAGGCGATTGCCGACCGCGGCATCGACGTTGTCGGTGTGTCGAACGGCGCCGCCGCGCTCGTTTCGCTGCAACGATCGCGGCCGCATCTTGTCGTCGCGGACATCAACGCGCGCGGCTTGAGAATGCGGGAGCTCGGAAAGATGTTGGCCCAATCGGACGACGGTATTCCGTTGGTCCTGGTGGGATCTGAACGCGCGAATCTTGCCGCCCGTCGCGCCGCATTGCTCAACGGTGCTTTCGACTATTTCGAGTTTCCCGCGGAGCTCGATCTCCTGATCGAACGTACGCAGCAGTTGGTCCGGCTGCGACAGAAGATCGATCAGCTACGCACCGATGCTGATCTGGATTCGTTGACCGGCCTCGCAAACCGCCGTCGTTTTCGCGTCGCACTGCAACGCGAGGTTGAGCGTTGGCGTCGCTACCGCATGCCGTGCGCGTTGTTGATGCTGGATATCGATCATCTGAAGTCCATCAACGACCGGTTTGGTCATCCCGCGGGCGACATGGTGATTCGCCAGATTGCCCAAACATTAAGAGAGGTCTCGCGCGACAACGACACCGCCGCACGCCTGGGTGGTGAAGAATTCGGTTTGCTACTGGCCGGCGTGGATCTCGAGCGTGCGGCGGCGGCGGCAAACCGTCTGCGAGCAGTGTTGAGCACGAAGCACGTTGAAGGCGTCGGAAATGTTACGGTCAGCATTGGCGTTGCAGGTTGTCCGGAGAATGCGACGTCGGAACGAATGCTGTACGCAGCGAGCGATCGTGCGCTGTACGTATCGAAGAATTCCGGGAGAGATCGAGTGTCCGTTGCGCCCCCGCTTCAGGAGAAACTGCCGTATGAGACCTGAGATCTCAGATTTGAGATCGCACATGCCTGACTCACTTGGCCATTGGGGGAAATATGGCGGACGTTTCGTTCCCGAGACGTTGATGGCGCCGCTGGAGGAGTTGACCGCGGCGTACCTTGCCAGTCGCGACGACGAGTCGTTTCAAACCGAACTTCAACACCTGTTACAGAACTACGCCGGCCGTCCCACACCGCTCTTCCATGCCGCGCGGCTAACCGAGCACAGCGGCGGCGCAAAGATCTATCTCAAACGCGAAGATCTGCTTCACACCGGCGCGCACAAGATCAACAACACACTCGGTCAGGTGCTGGTCGCGCGGCGAATGAACAAGCAGCGCATCATCGCCGAAACCGGCGCCGGCCAACACGGAGTTGCGACGGCCACAGTCTGCGCGTTGTTTGGATTGAATTGCGTTGTCTACATGGGCGCGGAGGACATGCGCCGGCAGGCGTTGAATGTGTTTCGCATGCAACTACTCGGCGCGGAGGTTCGCGAGGTCAACGCCGGTTCGCGCACGTTGAAGGATGCGATTAACGAAGCGTTGCGCGACTGGGTAACAAACGTCGCCGACACGTACTACCTGCTTGGCAGCGCGCTTGGTCCACATCCTTACCCGTTGATGGTGCGCGACTTTCAAAGCGTGATTGGTCGCGAAGCGCGCGAACAGATTCTGGAACACGAAGGACGGTTGCCGGACGTTCTGATTGCGTGTGTCGGCGGTGGATCGAACTCGATCGGGTTATTTCATCCGTTTCTCAGTGACTCGCCGGTGAAGATGATTGGCGTTGAGGCAGGAGGATCGGGCAACGAGTTGGGCCAGCATGCCGCGCGATTCATCGCGGGCGGCGGCGGACGTCCGGGTGTGCTTCAGGGAACGATGAGTTACGTCTTGCAGGACGAGCACGGGCAAGTGGCCTCCACGCATTCGATCTCCGCCGGTTTGGACTATCCCTCGATCGGGCCGGAACACGCATTTCTGCATGATGAGGGGCGCGTTGAATACAGTTCGGTTTCAGACGACGCTGCGCTCGAGGCGTTTCAACTGTTGTCGAAGCTGGAGGGAATAATACCGGCGCTGGAATCGGCCCATGCCGTTGCTCACGCGATCAAAGTCGCGGGAGCGATGAGACGCGATCAGATCGTCTTGGTGAACCTTTCAGGCCGCGGCGATAAAGACGTAGATTCAGTGCGCGAACGGTTGGTTCCTCAATCTTAGGGTCATTACTCGTGGGACGCATCCAAGAGGCCTTCAACAATCTCAAGCAGCAGGGCAGAAAAGGCTTCATTCCGTTTGTCACCGCGGGCGATCCCGATCTGGCAACCACCGAACCGATCCTCATCGAACTGGCTCGTGCCGGCGCGACCTTAATCGAACTCGGCGTGCCATTCAGCGATCCGATGGCCGATGGTCCGGTGATTCAACGCGCTTCGGAACGAGCCCTCAAGAACAGTTTTGGGTTGGACGAACTGCTCGAGATGGTCGTGCGAGCACGAAAACAGATAGACATTCCCATCATTCTCTTCAGTTACTTCAATCCGCTGCTTCAGTTTGGTATTACACGCCTCGCTAAAAGCGCGAGCGCCGCCGGCATCGACGGTGTTTTAGTCACCGATATGACGCCGGAAGAATCCGGCGAATTCGAGGCGGAGTTACGTGCCAACAACCTCGACATGATCTTCCTCGTCGCACCAACCTCTACCGATGAGCGTTTGAAACTGGTTGCTGAACACGCTAGCGGTTTTGTCTATGCCGTTTCGCGAGCGGGCGTGACGGGAACGCGCGAGACGGTGAGCGGCGAAGCAGAAAAACTCGTGAGTCGCATGCGCCGGTTTACGTCGCTTCCGATCGCGGTTGGGTTTGGTATTTCAAATGTCGAACAGGTGAGGGACGTGGGCCGGTATGCGGATGCGGTTGTTGTTGGTTCGGCGATCGTCGCTGAGATGGAGCGGCTGGCTAACGCGCCGGATATCGCACGAAAGATCGGAGAATTTACCCGGGCATTGAATCAGTGAGATTTGTGTTATGCTTGCGCGCACAATCTCACAAAGTCGCAGAGAGGGCTGCGACAGGATCGTTTCCGAACCTCACCCTCTGGAAAATTTGGCTGTTGCAGGAGTGAAACACTGTTCCATTCTCGCTCTGAATGTGCTATTCTTCCGGCCTTTGAGGGAGGACCAGCGTATGAAGACTGAGAAGAGGAGCGTAGAAAGAGATGTATGCCATGGCAGATGACCGATTAAGTGCAGAGCGCGGCCGGGCAGTTGAAGCCGCATTGGCAAATATTGAAAAGAAGTTTGGCAAGGGATCGATTATGCGGTTGGGCGAACGTGAAGTTTCAGACATACCGGCAATCTCGACTACGTCGCTCAGCCTGGATGCGGCCGTCGGAGTCGGCGGCGTTCCCCGCGGACGCATTGTGGAAATCTATGGTCCTGAAAGTTCAGGCAAAACTACTTTGGCCCTGCACATCGTCGCCGAAGCGCAGAAAGCGGGCGGCGTCGCGGCGTACATCGACGCCGAGCATGCCATGGACGCCGACTATGCCGGCAAACTCGGCGTCGACATCGATCAGCTTCTGATCTCTCAACCCGATTCCGGTGAACAGGCGCTGGAAATCGCCGAAGCACTGGTCCGATCCAATGGTGTCGACGTGATCGTCGTTGACTCCGTCGCCGCGCTGGTCCCACGCGCCGAGCTCGACGGTGAAATGGGCGACTCTTTGCCGGGACTTCAGGCGCGCTTGATGTCGCAGGCGCTGCGCAAGTTGACGGCGATCGTTGCACAGTCAAACACCTGCTTCATCTTCATCAACCAGATCCGCGAGAAGATTGGAGTCATGTTCGGCAATCCCGAGACGACCACCGGTGGCCGCGCGCTCAAGTTCTACTCGTCATTGCGACTCGACATCCGCCGGATCGGAGCGATCAAGGACGGCGATCGCGTGGTGGGCAACCGCACGAAAGTGAAGGTCGCGAAAAACAAGGTCGCGCCGCCGTTCCGCGAGTGTGAATTCGACATCATGTACGGCGAAGGCATCTCGCGCGAGGGTGATCTGCTCGATCTCGCCACCGTGCAACGCGTGGTGGAAAAGAGTGGCGCCTGGTTCTCCTTCAAGGGTGAACGGCTGGGCCAGGGTCGCGAGAACGCAAAGCAGGCGTTGAGGGACAATCCGGAAGTTCTGCGGCGGATCGAGAAGGAAGTGAAGCTGAAGCTCGGCATTCCCGTTCGCGAAGCTGACGCGAAGGCTGCCACCGCCGCCGAGAAGAAGTAAACTGACACGTGTAAAATCGTGTCATCCGTGGCTTCTATACTCATAAAGAACGGCTCGCTCGTGACGATGGATCCCTCAAACTCCATCGTCCAGGGCGAGCTGTTGATTGTTGACGGCCGGATCGCTGAAGTGGGAGCCAGCGGCCGCACCGCGGATCTTGTGATTGATGCGACCGGCTGCGCCGTCATACCTGGTTTCGTTCAAACTCACATCCATCTCTGTCAGACAATCTTTCGCGGCGCGGCCGACGACCTGTCATTGATCGACTGGTTGAAGAAACGCGTCTGGCCCATGGAAGCGGCCCACTCCGCCACTTCGATTGCAGCGTCCGCGCGCCTGGGCATTGCCGAACTCATCAAAGGCGGAACGACGTGCGCGCTGACGATGGAAACCGTCAATCACACCAGCGAGGTTTTTAAAGTTGTCGAGCAGACGGGGTTCCGGGCGACGGTCGGCAAGTGCATGATGGACAAAGGCGACGAAGTGCCCTCCGCGCTACGTGAGCAGACCGCGGCGTCAATTGATGAGTCCATCGCACTACTCGAAGAGTGGCACGGCAAAGCTGACGGGCGGATTCGTTACTGTTTTGCTCCGCGGTTCGCGATTAGTTGCAAGCGTGAGTTGTTGGAGGAAGTTGCGAGGCTCGCGCGTGAACGTGGCGTGATGGTCCACACGCATGCTTCTGAGAACAAGACGGAATGTGAGCTGGTCGAGAGTGAGACTGGTCTGCGAAATGTGGCGTATCTCGACAGTCTTGGTCTGACAGGACCACATGTGGCTCTGGCCCATTGCGTCCATCTTAGCAGTGACGAGATCGATATGCTGGAGAAGACGCGGACTAATGTCGTGCACTGTCCGTCGTCGAATTTGAAGCTCGGATCTGGGATCGCGCCGATTGCGGGGTTGTTGGACCGCGGCATTTCCGTGTCGCTTGGCGCCGATGGTGCGGCGTGTAACAACCGGCTCGACATGTTCACCGAAATGCGCACGGCAGCCTTGTTGCAGAAAGTGCTGCATGGGCCTGAAGTGTTGACGGCGAATCGGGTGTTGCGGATGGCTACCGCGGGCGGTGCGAAAGCGCTTGGCCTGGACGATGAAATCGGAAGTCTCGAGGCAGGGAAGCGCGCCGATGTTGCCATTGTGCGAATGAGCGGTCTGCACGCGACGCCCGCCGCCGACGTTATCTCCGCCCTCGTGTACTCCGCGCAGCCGAGCGACGTTGAGACGGTGATAATCGACGGTCGCTTGGTGATGCGAGACCGTGAACTGCTGACGATTGACGAGTTAGAGACGGTGGAAACGGCAAACGCGGAGGCGAAGGAGCTGGTTGCTCGGGCTTAACCGGAGTTGTTGCGGGGCCTGAAAATAGCTGTGCCAGCTCGAAGGTAGCGACTGCGGGGGGCGCGATCGGCGGCCGAGCTGGCACTGGCGGGCACTATCAATTTTGAATTGGATGGCCGTCTTTTCGACCTAGCTGACGTTTGGGCATCAGCGCCACCCGCAACGTCCCGAATTATACACCCAGCAAGGAATGAGTCAACGACTTTTTGTGACTAATCCGACAAAAAGGCCGCCACATTGGCGTCACAAATGGCCTCCCTGCTCAAGTTGACAGGCATTTGCGCGAGTCCCTATACTACGCCTCTTTTTGCTCTCTCTGGCCAGGTAGCTCAGTTGGTAGAGCGCGGCCCTGAAAAGGCCGGCGTCGGCGGTTCGATTCCGTCCCTGGCCACCATTAA
>CBFGMX010000029.1:0-40586 GCA_965649955.1 uncultured bacterium | reverse complement strand
GCGTCTATCTTCTGCTCCGCCTGTTCGAAGCGCTCGGCGCATCGTAGCCACAAAAAGCACAAAAGAAGCCACGAAAAGGTTTTTTGCGGCCAAAGTTAACTCGCGACAGCGGTCGGTTCAGTTGCGAGCACGCGTTCCAAAGCAGACTTGAGCATGTCAACACCACGCTCGCCCGCCGCGAAGCTCCTCAGTTTTCCTTCACGGTCGAACAGGTAGTAAGCGGGCACGAACCCCTGATCGTTGTGAAACGCTTCCTTCAGTTTGTGCTCGTTGTCGACTGCGACAGGTTCGGTTAAATCGTACTTACCGATCAAGTCGCGCACCTGTTCCACGTCCGTGTCGCTCTCATAACGCGGCATGTGAATGCCGATCACACGCAGTCCCTGGTTTTTCTTCTCGTCGCGCCATTGCGCGATGCGCGGCAAGTTGTCTTTGCAAACGCCGCAGCTTGCCGACCAGAAGTGTACGAGCGTCGGGCGGCCTTCAGCTTCCGACTCCGCAAACGCCTGGGTGCCGCCAAACCACTGCGTAGCTCCATCAAGCCGGGGCATCTGTGTTCCAATCTTCATTGCCATCGTCGTTTTCACCCATTGAAAATCCGTGTTCTCCCTGAGTAACGTGACCCAGCGAGAACACGGACTTGAATTTATAGTTCTTAGCTAAGGGTCTTCTGACCCGGTTTCCACTCGGCCTGGCACAGACCGCCGGTCTGCAAAGCCTGGATCACTCGCAGCGTCTCTTCCGCGGAACGTCCGACGTTCAGATCGTGAATCACCTTGTAGCGAAGAACGCCTTCCGGATCGATCACGAAGAGTCCGCGCAACGCGATGCCGCGGTTTTCGATCAGCACACCGTAGTCGCT
Organism: uncultured bacterium; assembly: GCA_965649955.1. Classification (GTDB taxonomy): domain Bacteria; phylum Acidobacteriota; class Blastocatellia; order Pyrinomonadales; family Pyrinomonadaceae; genus PSRF01. The sequence goes on along the minus strand of CBFGMX010000029.1, from coordinate 39,724 downwards.
CGCGACTTTCTTAGTCGCGTCGGAAGCGAGCGGGTATTTCAGATCCGCGACGCCGCCCTTGTCACGCGGGGTGTTGAGCCATGCGCGATGCGAGTAAACAGAGTCAGTCGAGATGCCGATGACGTCGGCGCCGATGTCAACAAAGTCCTGGTAACGATCGCTGAACGTCGTCAATTCCGTTGGACAAACGAACGTAAAGTCGAGTGGGTAGAACACCATCACGAGCCATTTGCCTCGGTAATCGGAAAGGCGGACGGGCTCGTTGAGCTTCTCGATGTTCTTGGTTGAGGCCATTTCAAAATCCGGCGCAGGCTGGCCGACCATTGCCTTATCTACTGCCGCTGCTGTTGCTGCTGTCATGTATCCTCCAAAAAAGTTGAAATAATTACTAAGACCCGGCGGGATGCCAAAGAATCATTGGGACCCGCAACAATCCGGACAAACTCCCCTCAGCGTAAAATGAACCGACTGCGGTCTGAAGCGCGACTTTCGCGCTGCCGCCGGCATCAGCTTCGCGGCTTCCGGCATATCCAAATCGACCAACTTCCCGCACTGGTTGCAGATCGCGTGATCGTGGCGTTCCATAACGCCGTCGTAACGGCTGGCGCTATCGCCAAAACTAATTTCGTGAACGAGCCCGGCTTCTTTCAGGTAGCGCAGCGAGTTGTAGACGGTTGCGTAGCTGATTCCGGGCAGGCGCTTGCGTGCCGCCTCGAAAATGTCGGCGGCGGTGGGGTGATCGTGTCGTTCTCGGATCACCTCGAAGACTGCTTCGCGCTGTGGTGTAAGCTTTGGCCCTTTCAAGATGGATTTAGACTAATTCTAAATCCGGAGAATGTCAAGCGGGGTCAGAGCGAAGGGTTTTGCCGCGCAAAATCGACGATTTTGTCGACGTAGTTTTCGAATGGCGGACAGTGGATGCCGTGTGGCGCGAGTAGCTCCCGCGCCTGCGACGAATCGTAGAGCTGCTTTACGAAGAAGTAGGGAACAGCGTGGTGCGGAAGGCCGGTGATTCGTGGCGACGGCGGCAACATCAGAAAGAAGCGGACCCACGACGGCGGCGCCGTGATGCGCGAACGACCACCGTTCACCGAGCGCGCGATAGAGTTGAATAACTCGTTGGTTGTCAGCGGCGATGGATCCGCCAACTGCACCGTCTTGCCAATGGCCCGCTCGTCAAAAGCGAGCGCCGCCATCGCATCGACGACGAAATCGACCGGCACCAGATTCAAACTGACCTCATAGTTTCCGATATTGATCATCGTCAGTACGCTGGGCCAACTCAGCAGATAGTGAATCAAATAATAAACGCCGTCGTATTTTGCTGTTTCGCCGGTCGTCGAATCGCCACACACTACGGCGGGCCGGTGAATCGTGACGGGTAACTCCTGCTTCATCGCTTCGACCTGCGTCTCCGCGAGATACTTCGACTCTTCGTAGTAGTTGCGATAGCCGGCATCGTGCCGCAGCTCCGTTTCAAGAATCACTCCTTCACGCTTTCCGGCAACGTAACAAGTCGACACGTAATGGAAGTGACGGAGCTTTGGCATCAGGCGAGCGAACTGGAGCACGTGCATCGTGCCGGCGACGTTCACATGCAACGCGAGCTGGCGTGCGACGGCAAGGTCGTAAATTGCAGCGAGATGAAAAACTCGCGTCGTCTCTTCACGCACTTCACCGGCATCGAGCGGCGTTAGCCCCAACTCGGCGTGAGTTATGTCGCCTTCGACTAGCTGAAAATCGTCGACGTTTTTCCCTGTAAGTTGAGCGATCCGTGCAATCTCATCTTTCGCTCGCGCGACCAATACAGGCTGGACCAGCAACAGGAAGCGGCAATCGGTTCTGGCGAGGCGTTCCAACAGGCGATTCGCGATAAAACCCGGAAACCCTGTTACAAAGAGTGTTTCTCTATTCGACATCAACTCCGCCGAGTATAATTCAGGCCTCAACTCCAGGCACGACTCAGAAAGGCAAACAAAAAATGAACCCTCATTTGAGGTTCCATTCTATGCACCGTCTCATGTTTCTCCGTCGCACAGCGGTGGTTTTGGCACTGTTTCTAACTGCGATCTTTTCGATTGCAGCGCAGGAAAAGACGCAGTGCGACGTTAAAGTGACGCTGCTGCAAGTCAACGATGTCTATCAGTTCTCACCAGTCGATCGAGGAACGACGGGCGGACTCGCGCGTGTCCTCACGTTGACGAAATCCATTAAACAGGAGAATCCGAACACGCTCTTCTTGATGGCCGGCGACACTATCTCGCCCTCCGTTGAATCGATCACTTACAAAGGCGCGCAGATGATCGACGCATGGAACGTCGCCGGTCTTGACTACGCCACGTTCGGCAATCACGAGTTCGATTTTGGACCAGACGTGCTGCGCGAGCGAATCAAGGAGTCGAAGTTTGGGTGGATCGCCGCGAACGTAATCGATTTAAAGACAGGTAAGCCGTTCGGCGATGTGCCGCGGTACGTCATTCGCGAGTTTGACGGCGTGAAGGTCGGACTGTTTGGGCTGGTGCTGCCGGAAACGAAGAGCACGTCGCGACCTGGCGCGGACGTCGAGTTTCGCAATCCCTGCGAGACGGCGAAGCAGATGGTGTCCGAACTGCACGCGCAAGGCGCAAAGGTCGTCATTGCGTTAACGCATTTGTCGATGCGGGAAGACAAAGAAGTGGCGCGCTGTGCTGACGTGGACGTGATCATTGGCGGACACGAACACACGCTACTCGAATCTCACGCCGGGCACGCGCCCATCTTCAAGATGACCGCCGACGCGCGTGAACTGGGCCAGATCGATCTAAACATCTCGCGAACAACGGGTGAACTTGAAAGCATCGACTGGAAAGTGATCGCCGTCGACAGCAACACCAAAGAGGCGACAGAGTTCGTTGCGATCTATCGCAAGTATGCAAACCTTCTGGCTGAGTTGGCCAAACCCGTCGGTCGTTCGACTGTCGTACTCGATGCGCGCAGCGCCGAGAACCGTACGCGCGAAACAAATGTTGGTAATCTGGTGGCTGATTCGTTTCGCCGGGGGCTTGCGGCAGACATCGGGCTGATGAACGGCGGGTCCATTCGCGCCGACACGCGGATTCCGGCCGGGCGAATTACGGTTCGGGATGTGTTGTCCATTCTGCCTTTCAAGAACAAGTTGGTTAAAATCGAGGTCACCGGAGCGACGTTGAAGGCGGCGCTCGAGCACGGCGTCAGCCGGATCGCGCCGGGCGCGGAACCGGGCGGATTTCCGCAGGTTTCGGGAATGCAGTTTTCGTTCGACGCTTCTAAAGCGCCTGGGTCCAGGGTGGTCGACGTGAAGGTAAACGGGCAGCCGCTTAACGAAACGGGCAAGTACACGCTGGCGACGTCGACATTTATTGCGCTCGATGGCGGGGACGGATACACGATGTTCAAAGGAGCGCCGGTCATTCTCCCGCCAGACCGCGCCCCGATCGATTCCGACGCGCTGAAGCGCGCGTTCGCAAGCGGCAGGGCAGTTGCGCCGAAGGTCGAAGGCCGGATCAAACGTTTGGACACGGTTCAGAGGGCTGCTTCTGACTGTAATTAGTGTTTATGAATCTGTACGACGATGCTTCAGACCGCAAACGGTACGAAGCGAACCAACTTTTCCACGAAGCCTACGAGGCGCAGCGAGCTAACGACTACGAGCGCGCGATCGAACTATACAAGCGTTCGATCGAGACGTATCCGACGGCGGAAGCGCACACCTTTCTCGGTTGGGTCTACAGTTTTCAGGACCGGTACGATGAAGCGATTGAAGAATGTCTGGAAGCGATTCGGGTGGATGAAACGCTCGGTAACCCTTACAACGACATCGGCAGTTATCTGCTGGCGAAGGGAGACTCGTACGGTTCAGTGCGCTGGTTCAAGCGCGCGCTGTTGGCGCCGCGTTATGAGTCGTACGCCTTTCCGCACTTCAATCTCGGACGGGTTTACGAGAACCGGCGGAAGTTTTTAGATGCCGCGCGGCACTATGGCCTCGCACTCAAACAGAAACCCAATTTCAAGGAAGCTGTCGTGGCGCTGAGGCGCATGCAATCGCGCCTTAACTGACGATCCCGGAAGCAAATCACCGTTTCTCTATCGCTATCTTTTCACCGCGTTCATTAACAGCAACGTAGATCACCTCCGCTTCAGTCACGCGGACTCGTTCGCTTTTCCCGAGCCGTTCAACCTCCACGATCACACGCACCGTAATCGACGTGGTCCCCACCCGCACCGTTTCTGCATAGAAGCTCACCAGGTCTCCCACGAACACCGGTTTGTGAAAAATGACTTCCTTCATGGCCACGGTCACGAAGCGTTCCATGTGCGTGTGACGATGGGCCTCGATGGCGCCTGCGGTGTCGATGTAGCTGAGAATGACGCCACCAAAAATGGTGCCCTGCGAATTAGTGTCGCGTGGCAGCAGTGTGATTCTTATCGCGGGATCGCGGTTCTCCATGCTCGTTATCCTAAGCTTTCGGGCCACAGCGGAACAAACGCTTTCACTGTGGTGTCTAAGCCCGCGTCGATCCCCGGCCCAAACGGTCCTGTCGTGAAAGGTCGTAAAGTGATGAACATCTTTCCGCTCTGCGCAAACTCGCTGCTTCTACTCAACTTGCAAGAAAACCCCACGGGTGCTTTCGATGATCTGGGCAAACTTCTCGCGGGTGGCACCGTCGCCGCCATCGTATTAGCCATTGGTTTCACACTGGTCAGACTGCGAATTCGCGAGAAAAGGCCGCAAACTTCGAGCTTCATCAGTATCAGTTCGGTGGAAAAGGAGCAGTAGGTAGTGGACCAGTGCCTAATGATTAGCGGGCGAGTTGTTCGTTGATCCAGTCGGCGATCGCACGTTTGAGTTCGTCCAGACCGTTTTCGAAGAAGTGGCCGGAGCCGGGAACGACGACGAGGCGGACCTGAGTGCGGTTTTCGAGTTCCGCTGCGAGCTGTCGCAATTGTTTGACGTCGCCGAACTCGTCCTGCTCGCCGTGCACGAGCAATAAAGGTTTGCGGCATGATTCGAGGAACGTAAAGTCGTACTTATCGAGCGGCGTGCCAATGCCGATCAAATATTGAACGCGGTCGTCTTTGATGCCGACGTCCAAACCGACGCGTGCACCGAACGAAAAACCACACACAACCAGGGGCAACTGAGGATACTGGCCCGCGAGGTGATCGATTCCGGCAAGAACGTCGTTCTGTTCGCCGCGGCCCTCATCGTGTTCCCCACTACTTTGTCCGACCCCACGAAAATTGATTCTGAGCGTAACGAGGCCCGCATCTTGCAATGCAGCGGCGGCGCGAAACACGACTTTGTTGTGCATCGTGCCGCCGCCGAGTGGATGGGGATGAAGCACCAGAGCCGCGGCGCGAGGTGGTCCTTGCCGCGGCTCCTTGAGAATCGCTTCTAACTGTCCGTGCTCTACAGGAATGAGAAGGTTGCCGGCAGGGTACATAACTAACTTCGACGCGCAGCAGGCATAGGGACACGGATCGATACTTTATTAGGAGCCCTCTCCTTCTTCGAGACTTGCATTATCAGCGCCAGCACTGTCGAACTCTGCTCCGGTGGATTCAACCATTGAGGCTTCGCTTTCAGTGGCTTCATAAGGCGGCGCGACTTGAACGGGCGCGGCCGACTCTGAAGCTCTTCTCTTCTTCGCGGCTTTTTTCGTTCCACCTTTTTTAGCGCCGCCCTTCTTGCCGCCCTTCTTCGTCGATTTGGCAGGACTCTTCTTCGCAGCCTTCTTGGTGCCGCCTTTCTTGCCGGCTTTCTTACCGGCTTTCTTCGCCGCCTTCTTCGTGGACCGCTTGGCGGCGCCGCCTCTTCCTCTGGACTTCGAAGCGCTCTTCTTTGCGCCTTTTCGCCCTGCTTTGCGCGCACCCTTAGACTTCTTGGTTCCTTTTCTGGCTGCCATCTCCTTCACTCCTTTTGTTGGTCTGGTTTTGGCTCACCGTAACAAAATAATCTGTGACTGTCCACGATGTTTTGATCGAAATTTTTAACGCGCTCGAACCGAGAAGTTTTGTAGACACGCATCGACGTTTCAGCTAAATTAATCCCGCTCTCCACAAGGAACCCGGCGGAAAGGCTGACTGGATGCAGGACATTTGCGCTGCCAGCGCTGGAACTGGTGTTCAACCCCCGCTTTATCGTCTCAGCCAGATCTTGTCGAACCATTCGAACCAATCCGTTGACTTGGCGGCTGACACTCGGACAACGCGAGTTCAACCCGGCGCAGGCAAGACCGCGCTGGTTGTTGACGACGTTGCCGACGTCACCGAGATGCTCGCGGTGCTGTTGACCCACGCAGGCTACCAGGTGGTGACGGCGGCATCAGCGCGCGCGGCACTCGATGCGGCGCGCCAGCGCCAGTTTGACGTTGTAATCTCCGACATCGGCATGCCGGAGATGAACGGTTATCAACTCGCGCGCGAGATGAGAACGCTTCCGGGTTACGAAAGGGTCCCGATGGTGGCCGTTACCGGCTATTCGATGTTTGACGACAAGGAGAGGTCGGTTAACGCAGGCTTCAACGCACACATGACGAAGCCGATAGATCCTCGGGCGCTGCTCGACTTGATCGAACAACTGTGAGGCGACAGACGAGAGCCAGTTGAGCGATTGATGACACCGCGCCCCGGCATACTCACAAAACTTCAATCCGGATCAACGATACGAATCATCCAACTCCTGGTAGGCGCCGTCGCTATCGCCGGCATCTTCTGGCTCCTACAGTTTTCAACCAACGCGATCTGCTGCGGCGATTTCGATGGTTACTATCACATCAAATGGTCGCGCACGTTATGGGAAGGGATGAAGAACCGGTCCTTTCCGCCGGAGTTTCCCTGGCTTCCGCTGACGACGCTCAATTCCAAAGAGTACGTAGATCATCATCTGCTCTTCCACATCTTGCAGATCCCATTCGCGGAGTTTTCAGACCCGCGAAAGGGAGCGAAGGTCGCGTCGATCGTTTTCGCCAGCCTTGCAGTGCTTTCCTGCTACTGGCTGTTGATTTATTTCCGTATTCGTTTCGTGCTCGTGTGGCTGATCGCTCTGTTGGCGTGTTCCGTGCCGTTTCTGTTTCGCATGAACATGGCGAAGGCGCCCCCGCTCGCGATTGTCTACTTAGTCATCGCAACGTGGCTGTTCTTCAAAAAGAAATACTGGCCGCTGTTGCCGTTGGCTGTCGTCTTCACCTGGACTTACGACCTGTTTGTGTTGCTTTTGCTGGCAACTGTGTTCTGGGTGTTCGTAATCGCCTGGACCGAGCGACGTTTCGAGTGGCGCCCGCTGGTTTGGGTGATACTGGGTTGTGCGGCGGGTTTGGTGATCAACCCTTACTTCCCGCAGAACCTCCGGCAATTGGGCGAGCACATTGCGATCAAGTTCACTATGTCGGGCTTCAACACGAAGGTCGGATCGGAGTGGTATCCATACGACTCGTGGGAGTTTCTTGGGAACTCGGCGGTCGCCTGTATCGCGATGGTGGTTGGTTATGTGGCATTTGAGCCGTCGGAGCGCCGGCGCGCGCACTATCCGTTGTTTTTGCTGTTGCTATCGACGGCGTTGATGATCATGACGGCGCGGTGGAAGCGAATTGTGGAGTATTGGCCGCCGTTTGCGGTGATGTTCGCGGCGTTTTCACTGCAACCCTGGTTACAGGAGTTTCGGTCGTATCTGACTCGTTTGCCGCCTGACGTCCTGGACGAGCTCAAACCGTACCTGGATCGAATCGCCGAGAAAGAGAGTGATTGGCGCGAGTGGGCAAGGATAATCGGCGCCGTCATCATGGCGTTGGCTTTGGGAGTGGTTCTTTTCTTCAACCTCTGGTCGGCGACGGAAGAGATCGGGATGAGTGAGCCGCACGATCATTACGAGAAAGGAGCGGCGTGGATGCGCGCCAACATCCCGCCGGGGCAGCTCGTTTTCAATACCGACTGGGACGATTTCCCGCGACTCTTCTATTTCGATCCGACGCACTATTACGTGTCGGGGCTGGATCCGAGTTATCTCTTTGAAAAGAACCGGGATCTCTCGCGGCTGTACGATCGCATTACCCTGGGGCAGCAGGACGATCCGGGGCCGCTGATTCGCGATCGCTTCGGGGCGCGTTACGTTTTTTCCGACAACGGCCATCATGATTTTTTCGAAAAGGCGAGGCTGAGTGGCTGGTTTGATATTGTTTACGAGGATACTGACTGCACGATCATGTATATTCGCGACGAGAAGATCGCGCCGTTGGAAGATTTGTTTGATCTGCCTGATGAGCCATGAAAACTAAGTACTTACTGATCCTGCTCGCGTTGTGTTTTATAGGTTGCGGTGGATCGAGCACTCAAAACTCCACTGAAGCGACCGTGGCTGCGTCGCCGCAGCCGACCGTCCAATCGACTCCGCAAAGTGAATTCGAGAAGGACCTGCAATTCGTTCGAAACGGTCGGTTCAGTTACGTCTGGATTTTCTCGAGAAAAGACGGCAAGCCGCTGGATCCGAGCGATGGCATTTTTCTGAAGGCCAACGCGCCACAGGTGATGGACTGGGTGACGACGGATGGAGGAAAGAAGGTGATCGCCGGGACCAATTTCAATCTCGAAGAAGGTAATCTTGAGCTCTTGAAACGGCGATACGTCGTAGAGGACTACACGGGTAAATAGGCCCGCGTTTCAGTCGGGCCGCAAAACAATTTTTCCAAACTGCGCCCGGTTCTCGATCAACTCATGCGCCTGTCGCGCCTCGCTCAGCGGCAGCACGCGATCGACAACAGCACGGATCCTGCCCTGTTCGACAAACTTCATCGCTTCGAGCAGCTCCGCTTTCGAGCCCATGAACGAACCCAGTATGTTCAGGTGCCGGTAGAAGACCTGGCGCAGATCCGTCTGCGCATCGTAACCACTGGTTGCACCGCAGGTCACCAGCCGGCCGTTATGCTTGAGAGTAGCGATCGATCCGGGCCACGTTGCGGCGCCGGTGTGTTCCACGACGACGTCAACGCCTTTGCGACCGGTTAGGCGTCTGACTTCTCTTGGCCAGTCGCTGCCGGTGTAGTTAACGGTTTCGTCGGCGCCGAGCTCGCGCGCGTGCGCAAGTTTTTCGTCGGTGCTCGCAGTCGTGATCACGCGCGCGCCGCGCAACTTCGCCACCTGTATCGCAATCGATCCGACGCCGCTGCCCGCGGCGTGGACCAGCACCGTCTCGCCGGGTTGAACGTTCGCACGCGTGACGAGCATGTGCCAGGCTGTCACGGTAACAAGCGGCAACGCCGCTGCTTCTTCCCAACTGAGTTTCGCCGGCTTCGGAATTATGTTGACGCCTGGAACGGCGATGAATTCCGCATAACCACCGTCGCGGCGATAACCGATAATGTCGTACTCAGGGCAGAAATTGTCATGCCCGCTAAGACATGCTTCGCAATGTCCACAGGAAACGCCGGGCTGGACCATCACCTCGTCACCCGCATTCACCCAGGTGACCAGTTCACCGGCTTCTTTCACAACTCCGGCAACATCATTCCCGAGAATATGCGGCAGCGGAATCTCAATCCCGCGCAACCCACCTCGCGCCCAGATATCGAGATGGTTCAACGCACACGCCTTAACCTGAACGAGCACCTCATTCGCCCGAATCCGCGGCTCCGGCACATCCGCATACTCGAGCACGTCCGGCCCCCCGTGTTGTCGAAAGATGACGGCTTTCATTCAGTTCGCACCGACTGCTTCAGGCTTTTCGGCCGCCTGTTCGCGGGCGTGGTAAGAGGAGCGGGTGAGGGGGCTGGATTCGACGTGATGGAAACCGAGGTCCATGCCGATAGAGCGCCATTGTGCAAACTCCGCGGGAGTGACGTAGCGCTCCACCGGTAGACGACGAGCATGCGGCTGGAGGTATTGACCGATGGTCATGATGTCGCAGGAGACCGCGCGCAGGTCTTTCATTAACTCGACAACTTCGTCGAACATTTCACCCAGGCCCACCATGATTCCGCTCTTCGTCAACATGCCGCGAGCTTCACGATCGCGTCTCGCCGCAGCGCGTTGCAGCAGCGTCAACGATTGCTGGTAAACAGCATCGGGCCTGACGCGCCGGTACAAACGCGCGATTGTTTCGGTGTTGTGATTAAGAACGTCCGGCTGAGCGTCCAGCACGGTGTCCAGCGCGGCTTCGTCGCCATTGAAGTCAGGTATGAGGACCTCGATCTTACAATCCGGATTCAGCGCGCGAACCTGCCGGATCGTTTCGGCCCAGTGGGCAGCGCCGCCGTCGGGTAGATCGTCGCGATTGACAGAAGTGATCACAGCGTGCGCGAGATTGAGATGGCCCACAGCCTCGGCGACGTGGCGAGGTTCTTCGGGATCGAGGTCTCCCGGTTTTCCTTTTCCGACTGCACAGAATCCGCAATGGCGCGTGCAGATATCGCCACCGAGCATGAACGTCGCCGTCCGATCCGACCAGCATTCAAAAATGTTCGGGCAACGCGCTTCCTGACAAACCGTGTGGAGATTCAGGCCCTCGATGAGGTCGAGCACCTTGTTCTGGTTGATCGGATCGCCGAGCCGGATACGCAGCCATTCGGGCTTGGGTTGACGGATTTTCTGATTGTTACTGATGACACGTAATTCCCGGGCCATGGATTTACCTTAGCACGACTATAGGAGTTTCACGAGCAAGCCCGGATCGATGTTGCCGCCCGACAGTACTACGCCGACACGTTTCACCTCGGCGGGCAACTTTCGAAACATAACTGCCGCGGCGGCCGCCGCGCCCGATGTCTCAACGAGCAGTTTCATGCGGAATAACAGAAAACGAAGTGTCTCGATTATCTCCTCGTCTGAGACGGTGAGTACGTCGTCGGCGAGTCGTTGAATGATGGGGAAGGTCAGTTTGCCGGGGATCTGCACACGAAGACCGTCGGCTATCGTCGCCGGAGGTGGAATCGTGACCCGCTCTCCTTTTAGAAGCGACTGGCGCGTGTCGTCGGCATCCGCGGGTTCGACAGGGAAGCAGCGCATGGTAGGATTTGCGGCCTTTGCTGCCGTTGCGACGCCCGCAAACAATCCTCCACCGCTACACGGCGTGAGCACGCAGTCGAGATCCGGAACGTCTTCCATTAATTCGAGACCACATGTCCCCTGGCCGGCGAGAATGAATTCATCGTCGTAAGGCGGGACCATTACGAGACCTTCGCTTTCCGCGAGATCGAGTGCAAACGCTTCACGGTCCTGTTTCTGCCGATCGTAAAACACGACTTCGGCGCCGTATTCACGTGTCGCCGCGACTTTTGCCTGCGGCGCATCCGACGGCATCGCAATCAACGCCCGCACGCCTGCTTCACGACCGGCGAGCGCGACAGCCTGCGCATGATTGCCAGACGAAAAAGCGACGACGCCACGACGCCTCTCCTCGTTAGTCAGAGAAAGAATCTTGTTGGTAGCGCCGCGGATCTTGAAGGCGCCTGCACGTTGAAAATTCTCACATTTGAAAAAGACTTCCTTGCCGGCCGCGGCGTTGAACTGGCGCGAAGTGACGACCGGTGTGCGATGAATGTGCGACGCGATTCGTTCGCGCGCCGCCTGGATCATGTCGACGTTAAGCATAACTGGGTTGGGTGCTACTGCTTTGTGTTTCCGGGGCCTCTTTGTGGCTAAGGCTGAATTCAAACACGCCGGCGAAGTTGGTAATGATGCGTTCTTCGACGGTGCTCAATGGAGTCTCGTCGCCGAGCAATTCCTCCATCGAAGTCACCGGCTCGCCTTCGCACGCGATTATCAAATTGAAATAACTGAGATCCGTGTTGACGTTGAGCGCAAAGCCGTGAGTCGTGATCCAGCGCGCGATGTGCACTCCGATGGCCGCAACTTTCCCGCGCCGCGTATGAACGCCGGTCAGACCTTCGATGCGAAACGCCTCGATGCCGAAGTCTGACAGCGTGCGAATCAATACTTCTTCCAGATCGCGAACATAACGGTGCACGTCTTCGCGATCGGGGCTGAGGTTGATAATCGGATAACCGACCACCTGCCCGAGGCCGTGATAAGTGACTTTCCCGCCGCGGTTGGATTCGAACAACGTCACATTTCGCTGTTTCAGTTGTTCGCTGTCGAGCAGAATGGCCGAGCTGTCGCCGCGGCGGCCGATGGTGAGCGTGTGCGGGTGTTCGAGCAACAGCAGCGTGTCGGGTTGCGCGCCCGTTTTTACTGCCAATTCGGTCTGTTTCTGGATCGCGAGTGCCGACTCATAATCCACCAGCCCCAATCGTTGGACCAAAAGCTTTCTTTCCTTCATCATGCAACCAGGCTGTGGACTTTGTGCGTCATTCTAGCAGTCGCCCCGGTCTTTGGTACAATCAACCTCCCCAGTCCAACAGAGGAGAAATGTTTTGAAACTCATCGCCATCGCTGTGTTGACTACAGTCTTCGTCATTCCGAGCAACGCCGTGGGCCAGACTCGCCGCCGCTCGACCCCGCGCCAGAGCAGTGCAACCGCCGCAGCCCAACGCACCGCGCAAGTGCGCACGCAGGGGGCGACGCGCGTCGCCGAACAGATCAAGCTATTGACGAGATTTACTTACCTGCTTGGCAGTATCAATAGCGGCATCGCGGCGGCCGACGAGGAGATACGCCGGAACCAGGCGTCACCAGCCGTGGTGCAAAGTAATCAGCAAAATAAGACCAGAGTTAGAACGAGCATCCAGGGCTTTCGCGAAGGGCTCGATAAACTGGAGATCGACTTTCGCGCGACGCCCGAGCTGCAACCGTACTACATCAAACTTGCTGGAGTTGCTGCCGGAGCTGCGACTGCGGAAGAACAGGCTGCGGCAAATCAGTTTGACGGTGCGGGAAGGTCGTTATTGAACGTGATTAATAGACTGACGGACGTGTTGGTTGTGATGAGACAGTAACGCGGATTTGAATCCCGAAGATCTGAGTTTACGAAGATCAATCCTGCTGTTTCTTCGGATAGTAACCCTGCCGCGCCCGGACGCGAACATCCCCCCGCGACGGTACGGACACCTGAATGCGACGGAAGGCACCAGCCGGAGCTTCATTGTTTGCGTAGTACTGAAGCAGGTACTGACCTCGTAACTCCGCTGCTACCTGCCGAAAAACGCGTTCGAGATCTTTCTCGCCGTCGGGAATGAACGCAGTTCCACCCGTCGCATCAGCAATGGCCTCCATTCCCGTTTCAGCCCGCATGGCGATCTGATTCAAACGCACCGATGGACCACCGGGATTGACTGAATAAAAGATTGCGTCTGCTTTTTGTGCCGCCTGCTGAACGTCGGCCACTGCAAGGCGATGCCGTGCTTCCATTCCTGCACGCGCTCTCGATCCTGTGAGTTGTCCGTTGTTGCTGGCCGTTGCTTCCGCACCCGAGACAGTAACGATCCGTTTGCTGTTGTTATCGTCGCCGTCTGTGATGACGATGATCACGCGCCTGTACTGGCTGGGCGCGGACTCGAGATATTTCGCTGCGGCGGTTACCGTATCGTAAAAGGCTGTGGCGACGGACGAAGTCGCCGGCGGAATGGTCACGATCTTCGCCGCTGCAACTTCGGCGGTGCTCAATGGTTGGACCATCGCCGGTTGCGAAGCGATCGTGAAGACGGCCGCGCGGTCGTTGGGTTTCATCACCTGCTTCAAAAACGTGGCCGCGGCGCTCTGTTGAAACGCGAAAAAGCCCTTTTGGCTGACGCTGCTCGAGATGTCGAACAATAGAGCGATAGCCAGCGGAACCTGCTCCGGGTCGCCAATTTCCGCGATCTCCTGCTGCTTACCTTCTTCCTGAAGACGAAAGTCGGTTTTCAGCAGGCCCTGAACTGCCTGTCCCTCACGATCCGTGACCGATACAGGGACCATCACCAGGTTTGAAGAGGTGCGAATGACCTCGAACACTTCCTTCTCGGGCGGTGTCGGCGTCGGAGTTGGTTTTGCTTTCCAGAGGGGTGGCGGCGGTGGCAGGTCTTTCACCGACTGCGCCTGAACTGCTGCTGAAGGTATAGACAGAAAAACGGCCAGCACTCCCATCAGGAGTGCCGGCCGCCAAAGTCTTTTTTCAACCCCCAACATCATCTCTGACACCTTCGAGCCCGTGAATCATGCCGCGCAAATGCGGCGTGAATGTTTGCTTATCCTACCGTTTTTTTGACGGCATGACGAACTGACTCTTTGGTGCCATCTGGCGGATGCGGAGTTGCACCCGAAGATGAAACTCCGCAAACCAGCTTAGTTACCGGAACCAGAAGTTCCTGGGTTCATCGCAGGCGCTGGGGCCGTGATGCCCTTGTTGACAAGGAGCTTGATTTCAACGCGTCGATTCTGCTGACGCCCCTCACGGGTGTTGTTTTCCGCAATCGGATTCATTTCACCGAAGCCGTACGGCGTCACGATGCGACGTAGCGGAATGTTGTGGTTCTCAACCAGGTAACGAATGACAGCGTCAGCGCGACGTTGACTCAACGCGCGATTGCGGGCCACTGAACCGGTTGCATCCGCAAAACCCGTAACCTCGAGCACATAGGCCTTGGAGTTCATCGCCTTGCTGGCAATGTCGTCCAACGTCGTCTTCGAATCGGTGGACAGGACGGCGCTGCCGGAACGGAAGTTCACAGCGGCGGTCGTCTGCGGCACGTAATCGTCGAGAGCCGAGATGCGCTCGTTGGTAGCCGTTACACCGGCAACGGCTGCATCAGCGGTTGCCTGCGCTGCTTTCGCACCACCGCGTGCGGCGTTGGAAACGGCAGCGAGTTCATCCAACTGGCCCGACAGGCGTTGCGCATTTGCTTCCACCTGGCTGAGCTTGGTTTCCGTGTCAGAAGCACGCTCTTCGAGCGGCGCGGCTCGTGATTCAACTGCGCGTGCGACGCGCATGTCTGATTCGTTGAACCGGATCTTCTCAGCAGCCAACTCACCCTGACCATTGCCACGACCTTCAACTTCGACGTTCAAGCCGCGCAGAATGCTGGTTTGTGCATAGTTAGTGCCACCACGCAGGAACCCGCCTTTAGTCTTCACGCTGGTCCTATCGTCCAGGCGCACAACCGTATCCACACCATTCATGTCACGCACGGTGAATGTATCCGAATCACGTCGAGTGACCACACCCTTGAGTTTCATTTTCTGGCCGCTGGCCACGGTGCGCGAGCCGGCGGGGTTGGTTGTATCTTGAGCCAGGATTGGGGAGGCCGAGAAGACTAACAGGCAGGTGATAAGCACTGCCGGGGCAAACATTTTATGTTTAGTGAACACCATCGATTTATCTCCTTAGAAGCTAGTAACCAATTAACGCGTGTCTTTTGCTACGCGTTCGTCTCGCTAATCAACGGCGAGTTCTCGCCTCGCCTCCCGCTCGTTATTTTTTGCGGAAGACATCTCTTAGACCTTCAATGGGAGCAAGTCAATAGCCTTCGCTATTCTTCATCGAATCACCACTTTATCGCAATAACACGCACGTTGTGAACAAAAATAACGGTAACGATCATTGTGAGATCGTTACCGCCGCGTGGAGAATTTGCTGCAAAGGTTCGTTTTTTTTATGGTCCGTCGCTAACGGGAAGCAGGCATGAAGAGGAAACTCTCCAATACCTCTCTACAGCGAACTAAAGAGAAAAATCCCCTTCTTCCAACTGTTCCTTAACGAAAGCGAGGAAACGCTCGGCGTCGGCGCCGTCGATCACGCGATGGTCGAAACTCAGCGCAAAATACGACATCCAGCGAATCGCCAGAAAGTCTTCCCCGTCAGCCGAAGTCATCACCTTGGGCCTTTTTTCAATCTTGCCGACGCCCAGTATGGCGAGTTGTGGTTGGTTGATGATCGGAGTGCCGAATAGACCACCAAACACGCCGGGGTTAGTGATCGTAAACGTGCCGCCCGTCACTTCATCGGGCTTAAGCTGCTTGGACCTGGCCCGATCCGCAAGATCGTTTGCCGCACGGGCCAAACCGGAAATACTCAAGTCGTCAGCACGCTTGATAACCGGAACGATCAGCCCCCAGTCGAGGGCCACGGCCATACCGAGATTGATGTCCTGCTTGTAGATGATCTGGTCGCCACTGACCTGCGCATTAAAGATCGGAAACTTGCGCAGTCCCCTGGTCATGACCTCAAAAATGAAAGGCATGAACGTGAGCTTCGTGCCGGTGCGCTGGTAGAACTCGTCGCGATGTTTTTCGCGAAGTTTTGCGACCCGCGTCATGTCGATCTCGTAGACCGTTGTGACATGGGCCGAGGTGCGACGAGACAGGACCATGTGCTCGGCGATCTTCTTGCGCATGACGCTCATCGGCTCGACGCGATCGCCCACCGCGGGAGCGATTGCTTGGGCCTGCGCCGGCGCTGGCGCCGGTTGGGCCATCTCAGCAGGACGCGGAGTGACGGGCGCTGCGCTGGTGCCGGATTCGATGAAACTCAGAATGTCGTTCTTGGTGACACGTCCGCTCATGCCCGTGCCTTCGAGTTGTGAAATATCGACGCCGTGCTCCTTGGCGATTTTGCGGACCAACGGGCTCGACTTGGTCCGACGCAGATCGGCAGCGGATGCGTCCGGTTCGGTCTTCGTTTCCACCCCGGCTGCCGGTGCCGGCGAAGATGCCGGTGCTGGCGGTGGTGCCGCGGGTTTTGCCTCAGCCGTTGGC
Source organism: uncultured bacterium (assembly GCA_965649955.1). Taxonomy (GTDB): domain Bacteria; phylum Acidobacteriota; class Blastocatellia; order Pyrinomonadales; family Pyrinomonadaceae; genus PSRF01. The sequence goes on along the minus strand of CBFGMX010000029.1, from coordinate 23,089 downwards.
GGCGGCGCCGGAGCCGCCGAAGATGCGGGTGCCGGCGGTGGTGCGGGTGCTGGTGGTAGTGACGGGGGTTTTGTCTCGACCGTTTGCGGCGGTGCCGAAGCCGCCGAAGATGCGGGTGCTGCCGGCGGTGGTAACGCAGGCTTTGTCTCGACCGTTTGTGCCGGTGCCGAAGCCGCCGAAGCCGCCGGTGCCGGCTCTGCTGCTGGCGCCGTCCCCGACGCCGCTGACACAGCCGACGCTTGATTGCCGTCAAGCACGGCCACCACGGTGTTAACTTCGACCGTGTCGCCTTCCTTGTATCGAACTTCCGTTAGAGTTCCAGCCGCCGGAGACGGAATCTCCGCGTCGACCTTATCAGTCGAGATCTCAAACAGTGGCTCGTCCCGTTCGACGTGCTCGCCGACCTTCTTCAACCACTTCGTAATCGTCCCCTCCGCAATGGACTCACCCATCTGCGGCATCACCACTTCAGTACTCATCATTTCTCCTTCTGAGATCTCAGATTTGAGATCTCAGATCTTAGTAGGCCGCAAGCTTTCGCGCGGCATCAACAACGTCTTTGATTTGCGGCAAGTAGTAGTCTTCGAGCGGCGGCGAATACGGCACCGGCGTGTCGATCGACGCCACGCGGACCACCGGCGCGTCGAGCCATTCAAACGCCTCCTCAGCGAGGATCGCCGCGATCTCTCCGCCGATACCGCCCGTCCGCGAAGCTTCGTGCAACACGATCGCCTTGTTTGTCTTTTTGACGCTCGCGAGAATTCCCGGTCGATCGAGCGGGGCCAAAGTACGCAAGTCGATCACTTCGACGTCCAACCCTTCCTTTTCGAGCTCCTCCGCAGCGTCGAGCGCCGTCAACACCATTGCGCCAAAGGTAATGATGGACAGATCGCGTCCGGCACGCGCCACACGCGACTTTCCGATCTCGACAATGTAGTCGTCGGCCGGCAACACTTCACGCAAACGCGGCAAGCGGTAGAGTTTTTTGTGCTCGAAGAAGAGCACCGGATCAGGATCGCGTATCGCCGCCTTGATCAAACCCTTTGCATCGTACGCCGTCGACGGTTCGACGATCTTCAGTCCCGCGGTGTTAAGGAAAAACGACTCCGCGTTCAGTGAATGAAACGGGCCTGAACGAACTCCGGAACCGCATGGGCCACGAAACACCACCGGCAGGCCCGCGCCCCAGCGATAGCGACATTTCGCTGCGTAGTTAGTAAGCAGATCGAAACCGGCCGAAATGAAGTCGATAAACTGAAACTCCGCGATCGGCCGCATACCCATCAGTGCGGCGCCGCAGGCTGCGCCGACGATCGCGCCTTCGGAGATTGGCGTGTCGATGACGCGTTCTTTCCCAAACTCGTCGATCAACCCATCGGTGACTTTGAACGCGCCACCATAGACGCCTACGTCTTCGCCGATGACGAACACTTCGGGAGTGCGTTCCATCTCTTCCCAGATACCCTGGCGAATCGCTTCGACGAGTGTGGCCTGGCCCCCGCGTTCGGGCCGCGCCGATTTGTGTTCTTTTTTGACTGCTGTGGACATCGTTATATGCTCAGGCGCACTTTTTTAGGTATGACATCGGGGCGTCAGGTGATTCAGGGTTCACCAGAAGCCTTTCCCGCACGGGGTCGATCACGACATCGAGGCCTTCCATCGGAATAGCGCCCAGAAGAACTTCCGATGTGTTTGGCACCACAGCCGCTCTTACCGTCGTGGTGCGGTTTTCGAAGCGAACTTCGACAGGTCCGACCATGTCGACTTCAATGACTCTTTCGTCGGCCGTCCTTACGCGTCGTCTATCAAGCACCAGCAGACCAAGTTGTTCCTTAATTTCCTCGTTTATCACGAGATCGTATGCACCACTGTCGACGAGTGCTCTCCTTCGCACCCGGCGGATGTCTGTTTCCGGCAGGATGCCGCCCATGTTGAGCGCGATGTCCAATTCATTTGTGAGGTCTATCTCTGCGTACACCAATCCCATCCTCTTTCCTCCGGTAAGTGAGGTACCTTTGGTACGTCTGTATTTGTGATTCTCGGGTAGTAAGGTCATAGTTACGCCTCCAAAACTCCGGGCCGGAACGCCGGCGGCACGATGTCGTTATCGAAGACTCCGTACGCCGCCTCCTTACCCTCGGGCATCGGTGAAGACTCGGCCCAGGCGCAGTCTTCGTCAATCTCACGGAGAACGCCCGCAACGATCTCCTCGAGTTGCTCTTTCGTCGCCAGATTACACTCCAACAGGTAACGCTCGTAACGATCGATCGGATCGTTGTGCGTCTCCCACCACTCGATCTCGCCGGGCGAGACGTAACGCTGATCGTCGTGCTCGGCGTGGCCCTTGCGACGGTAAGTCTTCGCCTCGATCAACACGGCACCGCCACCGCGACGCGCATAATCAGCCGCGTGCTTAGTCACTTCGTAACACGCAACCACGTCGTTGCCGTCGACAATGTGCGCGGGAATGCCGTAACCCGCAGCTTTTTCGGCCAGATCGCGCACGGCAGTTTGAAGATTGGTGGGTGTCGAGTAGGCGTAGTGATTGTGTTCAGCGATTACGATCAGCGGTAGACGTTGAACGGCAGCGAAGTTGAGGCCTTCGTGAAACGCGCCCGTGCTCATTCCGCCGTCGCCGATGTACGCGACGCCGACAAACTTCTTTTTCTTCAACCGCCCGCCCAACAAGATGCCGGTCATCACGGGAATCATGTCGCCGAGATGCGAGATCGGTCCGATGAAACCGCGGTCCATGTCGCCGAAGTGAATATTCAGATCTTTTCCGCCTGATGGACCACCTGCCTTCGCCATGTACTGCGCGAAGATGTCGCGCGGGCGAATGCCTTTGACTAGAACGGCGCCCAGGTCGCGGATCAGCGGCGTAATGAAATCCTGCGGTTGTAAAGCGTAGGCGCTGCCGACTGCGGTTGCTTCCTGGCCCAACGAGCGAAACACACCGCCGACGACTTTTGTTTGCCGGTACAGATTCACGAGACGCTCTTCGACGAGCCGCGTCAGTTTAAGGTAACGATAAAGTTCGAGGTGCTGCTCGGGTTTGAGCGTGGTTTCAGTCGAGCAAGTCAGTGGTTTGCCATTCGCGGCTTTGCGCGGTGCGTATTTTGTACTGACACGCATCTGAAAATGCCCGCGCGCCGGACGTCTGCGCCGGCCGCGTTTGTCGCGAGCACCGTCGTTCTTTTGTTGCGGGTTCTCCGTTTGGTCCATTGCTTAAATGTGTACCGCCAGTTCGTGAACGCCCTCGGCTGCTTCCATCACCGCTTCAGAGATCGTCGGGTGAGCGTGAATCGTGCGCCCCAACTCGTCCGCCGTAGATTCGAGTTGCATCGCAACGCACGCTTCGGCGATCAATTCCGTTGCATGCGGGCCGATGATGTGCACGCCGAGAATCTCGTCGTACTTCTTCTCCGCGACGATCTTCACAAAGCCTTCCTCTTCACCCAGGATGCGCGCCTTGCCTGAAGCCGAGAAGGGAAACTTCCCGACCTTCACGTCGTAACCCTGTTCCTTCGCTTTTGCCTCGGTCAAACCGACGGAGCCGATTTCCGGATCGCAATAGGTGCAATTCGGCACGAGCCGCAAGTTGATTGGCCGCACGTCTTTCTTCCCGGCCAGGTGTTCGACCGCGACGATTCCTTCTTTCGACGCGAGGTGCGCGAGCAACGGCGTCGGCACAACGTCGCCAATCGCATAAACACCTTTTTCGCCCGTCTGCTGAAACTCGTCTATTTGAATGAAACCCTTCTCGACTTTAATCTTTGTGCCTTCGAGACCGAGCCCTTCTGTGTACGGCATGCGTCCCACCGCGACGAGCAACATCTCCGCCTCGAGACTTACCGCTTCGCCTTTCGATGTCTTTCCGGTCACGCGCACGCCGGTTTCAGTCTTCTCCAGTTTCTCCAGCTTGGTATCGACTTGCGACTTGATACCGCGTTTACGAAAACTTCGTTCGAGTTCCTTCGATACTTCTTCGTCTTCGAGTGGGACGAGCCGCGGTAACAACTCGACGATCGTCGTCTCCGCGCCGAATCGCGAATAAACGGAAGCAAACTCAACACCCACGGCGCCCGCGCCCATCACGATCAACGACTTGGGAACGTCTTTCAACTCGAGAATGTGATCGCTGTTAACGACGTGAACGCCGTCGGTATCAAAACCCGGGATTGGCCTGACGACGGAACCGGTAGCGATGATGATGTTCTTGCTCTGAAGCGTCTGTTTCTTTCCCTCGGCGTCGGTGACTTCCACTTTACCCGGCAACGCCAACTTGCCTGTGCCTTTGAACACTGTCACCTTGTTTTTCTTCATCAAATACTCGATGCCCTTCGAGTTCTTCAACACGACCTTGTCTTTTCTCTTTTGGACGTCGGCGAAGGCCAGCTGAATTCCGGAAGCCTGCACGCCGAAGTCCGCCGCGTGTTGCATCTGTTCGTAGACGTGGGCCGACATCAGCATCTGCTTCGTGGGAATACAACCGCGAAGCGTGCACGTTCCTCCGAGACGGTTATCTTTTTCAACGATCGCTGCTTTCAGACCCAACTGTCCGGCGCGGATGGCGGCCACATATCCGCCTGGTCCACTGCCGATAATCGTTACGTCAAACTGTTCATTGGCCAATTTTATAGGGTTCCCCTCTTAGACGAGTGTTAAGTGTTAAAAGACCGGGCATTATAATCGTTCGGACAGCCCTGACCAAAAGCACACATCTGAGGACTGGATCATGAAACATTCTGAAGGTTTTCTGAACCTCGTGAACGACGCAAAGACCCGCGTTCGCGAGGTGACCGTCGCTGAAACTCAGCAACAAATGCGCGTAAACCCGGAGATCAGACTGATCGATGTTCGCGAAGATAATGAATGGCAGGCCGGACACGCCGCGGGCGCAATCCACCTCGGTAAAGGAATCATCGAGCGCGATATCGAAACAGTGGTTCCCAAGAAAGACGCTAAACTGATTCTTTACTGCGGTGGCGGTTATCGCTCGGCGCTTGCGGCGGACGCGCTACAGCGAATGGGTTATACGAACGTTTTCTCGATGGCCGGTGGCTGGAGAGCGTGGAAGGAAGCCGGTGGCGAAATATTAGCGGAGGAGTAACCTGCACATAAAAAACGGGCGACCTAATCGAAGGTCGCCCGTTTTTCACTCCGTTGTTCTGCGAGTTTAATCTAGAAATTGAATCGCAGAGCCCATTGGACCTGTCTTTCACGGAAAATCGAGTTGCCGGTGGCGGAGTCCGTTCCGAATGATGCGACTGGCACTAGATTCGATCCTGAGATGTTGAAGGCAGTATCGTTGACCGAGGTAATGTGCGTTCGATTGAAAACGTTGAAGCCTTCAATCAAAAACTCGAGGTTCGTGCTCTCAGTAAACCTAAACCGCCGCGATAGGCGGGCATCAAGATTCACAATTTTCGGTTGCTGGAAGCTGTTACGTCCGAGTGGCAGGAAGTAACTGTCTCCACCTGAACCCGTAATGCTGGCGTTCAAAGCAGCCCCAAGTGGTCGGCCCGAAACCACGGCCGAGTACGGCCGGCCCGATTGCGCAGTGAATATCGGAGCAATGGTCCATCCACCGAAGATCCAACGCACGCCGTCATTGTCGGACTTAACGTCCGGCGACCAAACAGCACTGGCAACGAAACGGTGTGGAACATTAAAGTCCGTTACTCCGCGATCCAGTTCGAGATTGAACGGATCGGTCGGCGTATTCGTGGCGCTAAACGTAACCGATGTTTGTCCTGTGTCGATGGCTCGAGACCAAGTGTAATTCGTCTGGAACTGAAGTCCCTTCGTCAACCGCCTGTTGGCCTGAAGAACCAGGGCATGATACGTCGACTCGACGGCACCACGGACTTCCGTGATGTTGAAGAAGTTTGGGTTAATTCGGGACGTGAATACGGGCACCGTTACCGACTGTCCTTGAAACTCGCCGCTGGAGACTGTAAGTGTCGCCGTCTGCGTCGAGGGGGCAATGTTCTTATTGATGAACACCGGAAGGAAACGGCCGCGGCTCGTCAGATAAGAAGCGGACACTAGCGTGTTGCGCGCGATCTCTCGCTCGACAACGAAGTCGCCCTGAATAATCATCGGCAGGTGCAAGTCTGGCTCAAGAACGACAATGTTCGAGCCGGCGATGCTTGAGCCACTTGGGTTTGCTACCGAAGCAGGCGTTGGAATGACGTTCGGAAAGATGGGGGGAGCAGGTGTCCCAGCCGAGGATGGTGAAATCGAGAACTGCACCTGTCCACGATCAACTCCTGTGTTGGTAATTGCATTGGAGATCGTCGAGTTGATCAGCCTGCCGTAGTACACGCCGATGCCGCCGCGAACCGAGGTTTTACCATCTCCAGTCAAGTCGTAGGCAAAGCCGCCGCGTGGGCCAAAGTTGTTTTTGTCAGTCGGAAACTGGCCTGTTTGCGGAAATGTCGGATTCGGAATTTGCGGATCCGGCATAAGCTCCACTTCATAGCGCAGGCCAAGGTTTACGGTCAGGCGGGGCGACCAGCGCCAATCGTCTTGAATGTAGTAGGCAAGATCCGTGGTATCGAACTCAAAGCGCGGCTGGCCGAAACCTTGTGCATAGTTACTCGTGTAGCAGCGGCCAGCGAGTCTGGTCGAGGTTGAGCAGACTTTACCAGCAGTTCGCAACGCACCACCTGAGGTCCAGTTAGTGTAATCAACGATGAAATCGTTGATGTTGTTGTAGGAGTAAACGCCGCCTTCCTGAAACAGGTTGTCCAGAACGTCGTTGGTTCTCAAGAAATCGCCACCAAATTTAATGGTGTGGTTACCTCGCGTGAGCGTGACGTTATCGACGAACTGATAATTCTTCTCGAGCGGATTGTGTGTCCTTTCAAGGAAGTTTGGTTTGCCGAATGTGAGACCGCCGGTAATCGCCACAGATGGCGAGCGGCCACCTGGACCGGTCGTCGGCTCGCCGGGTAGCGGAGGCGTACTGTTCTGATAATTATCCTCAACGCCGATCTTGGTGCGGAACTCGTTGACCATCGTAGGTCCAAAGGTCGAACTGAGACGGACAATTCCGTAATCGATGTCTACGAAATCATCTCCGAAGCTGGATCGGCCGCGAGTGATGGTCGCCGCAGTCTGAACGCCATTCGGCGAGTCGTTGCGAAGGCGGTTGTAAGTGAAAGAAAGCGAGTGCGAGTCGTTAATGATCCAGTCGATCTTGGGCAACAGTAGATAAGAGTCTTGTCTGCGAGGAGTTTCGCCCGAGACGCTGAGGAGAAAATCTCTGGCAGCGTTGATCTGGGCAGTGGTTAATCCACGGCTTGCATCAGTCAGATTTGCGGTGTTGATGGTGTTCAGGAACGTGCCGCTGGCGAATTGAGCAATTGCCGGAAAGTCGCGTTTCTGCTGGTCGTAGCTAAAGAAGAAAAAGAGCTTGTCCTTTACGACTGGACCACCGATAGCTCCGCCAAACTGGTGACGGCGATCCACCGGCTTCAGTGCTTCGCCGGTGAGAGGGTTGAAACCGCGCGGGTTTCTTGCGCCGAGATCATTGTCTCTCAGATAGTAAAACAGGCTACCGTGAAAGTCGTTTGTGCCTGACTTCGTGACGGTATTCACCACGCCGCCGGCGGCCCGACCATACTCAGCCGAGTAGTTCGAAGTGTTCACCTGGAACTCACGTACCGCAGCCTGGCTTATGGAAGAGCTGATTCTCGTGCGGCCGGCTTCTTCAGCGAAAAAGGCCTGATTGTTATTGCCTCCATCAACAGTGCTGTTATTCAGCAGTCCTGAGATGCCACGGAAACTGATCAATCCAAAGTCGCCGTCGGGTACAGCGCCTGGAGTCAGCAGCACAAAGCTCGACGCGCGGCGGCCGTTGATCGGCAACTCATTGATAGAGGTCTGATTGATGTTGCTGGAAAAATCCTGCTGAGTTGTATTGATAACGGGAGCCTCAGCGGATACGTCTACGCTTCCGGTAACGGCGCCGATGGAGAGTGAGGCCTCTAAGGTAGTTTCGCGTCCGACCTCAACCACCACTCGTTCGTTGGTGTAAGGGCTAAACCCGGAACTATTGATAGTGACGACATAGATGCCAGGCTGGAGATTGACCACTTTGAAACGTCCCTGATCGTCAGTGGTGGCTGAATCTTCCTTGTTCGTCTCGGCGTTTCGCACTGACACGGACGCGCCAGGCACTACCTCCTTGTTTGGATTGGAAACTACGCCGCCAATTGCGCCAGCGGTCGTTGATTGCGCCGCGGCAATTGAGCTGAGACCAAGCAGCAACAAGCATACAAAAGAAAGCTTGATTATTTTCGACATACTGGGGAACTCCTTAGGCAATGAGTTAACGTAAACGCGCCTCAGCCCTGCGGGAAGCGCCGGGTGTTGTTAGCCAAATTTGTGCGAACCTGAAATCAAATTACAGAGGAATCGGCGAAGGCGATTGCTATTAAGACGCGACTTCTACCACGCTTAGCTCGCTTTCGCAAGCGTAAGTATCGACTGAATCTATTAAATCTTTATGACTCATTTTGTGTCGAACAAAGCGGAGGCCGGGGGCCGTTTTCAGAGCATTTCAAATTCGCAATAGCTGTGCCGGATAGCACATTTCGACACGCCCCTCGACCAAAGCGATTTATGCCAATATTTACCATTAAGCGGCGGGTTCTCCGCCGCTTAAACTAAGCCAAGAATTTGGATTTGATCGGAAAATCAGGACGCGCGATCAGACGCGCTCTACGATCATCGCGATACCCTGTCCGCCCCCAATGCACGCGGTCGCCAGTCCGTAGCGTCCGCCGCGCCGTTGCAGTTCGTGCAACAACGTCAAAACGAGCCGCGTACCGGTCGCTCCTAACGGATGACCGAGCGCTATCGCACCACCGTTAACGTTCGTGCGACTTCGATCCAATCCGAGCTCTTTTTCCACAGCGAGATACTGCGCCGCAAAAGCCTCGTTGACTTCGACGAGGTCCATGTCGTTAACCGACAGTCCCGCTTTCTCGAGCGCGGCGCGAGTTGCCGGCACTGGACCGATGCCCATGATCTCCGGTTCGACTCCCGCGTAGGCCCAACTCACGATGCGGCCCATCGGTTTCAGATCGCGCTGCTTTACGAACTCTTCACCGGCGATCACCAGCGCCGCCGCACCGTCGACGATTCCGGATGCGTTGCCGGCGGTGACGAACCCGTCCTTCGCAAACGCGGGTTTCAATTTCGCCAGACCTTCGAGCGTTGTCTCCGGCCGCGGATGATCGTCACGATCCACCTGCACCGTTCCCTTGCGTGTTTTCACTTCCACCGGAACGATCTCTTCAGCGAGATAACCTGCGTCGAGAGCGCGTTTCGCCTCCTGTTGCGAACGCAACGCGTACTGGTCCTGTGCCTCGCGTGAGATTTCAAACTTGTGGGCCAGGTTTTCAGCGGTGCCCGCCATCGGCGTGTTGCAATAAGTGTCGAGCAACGCGACCATCAAACTGTCTTCGAGTTTTCCCTGGCCGAGGGCGAAACCGGAACGCGCACCGCGGATCACGTGCGGCGCCTGCGACATCGATTCCATGCCCCCGGCCAAACACGTTTGTGCTTCACCGAGCTGGATCATGTGCGCGCCGGAAACGATCGATTGAATGCCGCTGCCGCAGAGTCGATTGACCGTCAGGGCCGGGCGGTCGAAGGGCACGCCGGCCTTGAGCGCCACGTGACGAGCGCCGTAGATAGCGTCGCCTGACGTTTGCAAAGCGTTGCCGATCACCGTGTGATCGATCTCCTCGGGTTTGACGCGCGTCGCTTCGAGTGCGCCACGCGCCGCTACTGCTCCGAGGTCGATTGCCGAAACGTCCTTCAGCACCCCGACGTACTCGCCCATCGCCGTGCGTTTGCCGCCAAGTATGAAAACTTCCTTACTCATGATTCATATCCCCTACTGCGAAATCCGTGTTCTGAAAAACCCTGAAGGCTAGCAGACACGTTATCGGTCGTCAATTTCTGGTGTGGAATGCTGCCGCTCGGCCCGAACGCGCCGGCAGGACGGAGTACGGTTGGACTATGCAGGTCATAGGAGATCGTTGCTTTGTTTCGTCCGTCGAGGAGGGCAGCGATGCTGCTGCGAAAGTTTCCACTTGAAATAAAAGTGAAGCGGCAATAATTGCCGCTGTCATGCGGTGAAGCGGTGTTGTTGCAGGTAACGATGCAGGAGTTCTTCGAGGAAGCCTTCGTAAGTGAACTTTTCGACGTCGTAAGTCGGACGGATTTTGTAGAGAATCGGCAGCGCCACTCGCCACGCCATCCACTGCCGTGGCACGTCGCTTAGATCCCAGCGGCGACGCAGAAAGGTTTCCACGACCTGGATCTCCGCCTCAGTCAAACTATTCAAGCTCGCGGTAAAGTCCACCGGCTTGAACGATCGACGCAGCGCGGGATCGCTCACCGGCGACGCAAACACTTGGGCGAACTCAGGTGCTTCAGCCTCTCTTTCACGAACGACCACCGTTCCGGCCACTAAATCTCCAACCCGCTGATCGCGTGAGTTTGCAAACACGGAGATGAGCCCGATCGAATAGAACGGGAACGGCATCATGTCGAGACTGCGAAGCAGGTTTCGGACGGACGCTTCCCAAAACGTAATTGGCCGGCCGTCTTCGCGAAGTACACGCAATCTCAACCAACGCTTGCCCGGCGTTTGCCCACTCCAAATCCATTCGAAGAACGCGAAGTATCCGGAAAAGGTCAGGAACAGCAGGATGATCATCACCGCGTAGATCCACTTTGGAGCGGAGGCGAACAGTTCCCACACCGATGAGATATTCGCGACGATGAGCGAGGCGAGTGCGATGATCATCAGGGCAAAACCCTGAATCGCGTGATCGACCGCGCAGGCGAGAAAACGATTTCCGATCGAGGCGAGTGCGAAGTGCAGCGGGACGCGTTCCGGCGTTTCGATGATGAGTGTTTCTTCAGTTGCGACTGTGGCCGACATCCGTCTTATTCACCCTTCACACGAACAAAACGACGCTTGCCTACCTGAAGCAGAATCGCCAGGTTTGGGTCAATATCAACTTGAAAGTCTGTTTGTGAACATCGCTCGCCTGCGACGTAAACTCCACCCTGATCGATCAACCTTCGAGCTTCCGCCATTGACGGCGCAAGTGAAAGCTCAACCAACAAGCGCGGCAGCTTCCACGGTCCCGCGGAGAGTGTTCGCTCTTCGATATCGTCCGGCGCCTGCTTGCTGCGAAAGATTGAATTGAACTCTTCTTCAGCTTTGGTCGCTGCTGCCGGCGAGTAAAAGTCGGCGACGATCTTCTTCGCGAGATCAACTTTTATGTCTCGCGGATTACGCTCGCTCGAGCGCAATGTTGCGATCTCAGCCGGCGACAGATCGGTGCAGAGTTCGTAGTAACGCCACATCAATTCATCGGAAATCGACATAACTTTGCCGAAGATCTCCTGCGGTGGCTCGTTGATGCCGATGTAGTTACCCAAACTCTTCGACATCTTCTGCACGCCGTCCGTTCCTTCCAAAAGAGGCATGATTACGGCGACTTGTGATTCCTGACCGTACTCGCGTTGCAGATTGCGGCCCATCAGCAGATTGAACTTCTGGTCTGTGCCGCCGAGTTCGACGTCAGCTTCCAGGGCCACGGAGTCGTAGGCCATCACCAGCGGATACATCACTTCGTGCAGCGCCAGTGGACGATTAGCTTCGAGGCGTTGTTGAAAGTCGTCGCGTTCGAGAATCTGCCGTACTGTGACATGTGAAGAGAGACGCAGAAATCCGGCGGATCCCATTTCGTTCATCCACCGCGAGTTGAATTCGATGACGGTTTTCTCGGGATCGAGAAGTTTGAAGATCTGTTGCTTGTAGGTTTCCGCGTTGGCGTCGATCTCATCGCGTGAGAGTTGCGGGCGCGTGGCGTTCTTCCCCGAGGGGTCGCCGATCATTCCGGTGAAGTCGCCGATCAGGAAGATCGCGATGTGGCCCAACTCCTGAAACGCTCGCAGCTTACGGATCACCACGGTGTGACCGAGATGAATGTCGGGCGCCGTGGGGTCCGCGCCGAGCTTCACACGCAACGGTTTTCCGGTGCTGGCGGAGCGCTGGAGTTTCGCGCGGAGTTCTTCACTGCGAATGATTTCGGTCGTGCCTTTGGCGAGGTATGAAAGCTGTTCGTCTATTGTCATCCGTTTAATCCGCCGTCAGCTTGCTCAGAACCGACGCGACGGCTTCCGGATACAATATGTGTTCCTGTTCCAGAATTCGAGCAGAAAGTTCTTCCACGGTGTCGTCAGGCAGGACCGGTACGGTGCGCTGGGCGATGACTGGGCCGCCGTCGAGCGTGTTATCGACAAAGTGGACCGTACATCCGCTGACGGTCGCGCCGTGTTCGAGCGCTTGTCGTTGGGCGTCGAGCCCGGGAAACGATGGCAGCAGGCTCGGATGGATGTTGAGGATGCGGTCCTTGAACGCATCGACGAAGAAAGGCGACAGCACGCGCATGTATCCTGCAAGGCAAACCAGGTCGACACGTTCATCGCGCAGGACGGAAACGATCTCGCGATCGTGTTCTTCACGTTTGCGTCCGCGGCGTTCGACGACGAGAGTTTTGAGCCCGCGCTCTTGTGCTGTGCGCAGACCCTTCGCGTCGGGTTGATCGCTGATCACCACGGCGATCTCTGCGTTCGGGATCCTGCCGTTTTGAATCGCGTCGGCAAGCGCGACCATGTTCGATCCGCGGCCCGAGATCAATATCGCGATCCGTTTAGTCATCAGTCGATCGAAACGGTCCGATCGCCTTCGACGACCTCGCCGATCTCGTAACACGGATTTTCAACATTGCGGAGATGATTGGTGATGGCGGCGACATTCTCGCGAGCGCAGACGATCACCATGCCGGCGCCCATGTTGAAGGTGCGATACATCTCGGCGTCGGAAACGTTTCCGAGTTCGCGTAGCAGATCGAAAACAGGCAACACCGGCCAGGCGCCTTTTTTGATCTTCACCGCCGTGCCTCCAGGCAAGATACGCGGAATATTGTCGGTCAAACCACCGCCCGTGATGTGGGCCAATCCCTTGATCCAGCCAGTGTCGAGCAAACCTTCGAGCGGTTTTAGATAACTGAGGTGGGGTAGCAGCAACGCCTCGGCAGCGGTCAGTTCCAAACCCGGCAGGCGCGTGTCCGGAGCATAGCCGGCGACATCGAAAAACAGTTTGCGAGCAAGCGAGTAGCCGTTTGTGTGCAAGCCCGCGGACGGAAGCGCGAGCAATACATCGCCGGGCGCGATGGTTTTTCCGTCGATGATCTTCGCGCGATCGACGACGCCGGTGATGAAACCGGCAATGTCGTATTCGCCTTCCTGATAAAAACCGGGCATCTCCGCGGTCTCGCCGCCGAGCAACACACAACCGTTTTCGCGGCAGCCATTCGTCACTCCTTCGACGATGCTCGCGACGACGTCAGGCGACAACTTTCCGGTGGCGATATAGTCGAGAAAGAACAACGGCCGGGCGCCCTGGACCAGTATGTCGTTCACGCAATGATTCACCAGATCGCGACCCACTGTGTTGTGCACGCCGCTGATAAAAGCGATCTTCAGTTTGGTGCCGACGCCATCCGCCGACGCCACCAGCACAGGTTGCGACATGTTTGGAAACGCGCCGTCAAACATGCCGCCGAAGCTGCCGATTTCGGAGAGTGTGCGCTGGTTGAAAGTAGTGCGCGCGAGCTCTTTGATTCTGTCAGTGGCCCGAGTCGCGGCGTCGATGTCAACGCCGGAATCAGCGTAAGAAATCGGTTTTGTCACTTCTGTTCACTCTTCTGTTCGTTTCTGCGTGGACGTGGTGGTGGACCGAAGTCGCCGTAGGCGATGAAACCGGAACGTGACGAATCGTCCTTTTGGGCCATGCGGCCTACCCACAGATCTTCCGTCGCTTCCTTCGCCGTCTTCACCGCGACGTCACCCTGCTTGCCTCGTGAGGTGAGCGTGATCTCGCCGTGCAGATCCGTTCGATAAAGTTTTATCGAAGGGTTTGCGGCGCGAAGACGATCCAGAACCGATTGCGCCGGGTGTCCATAACGGTTCCAGGCCCCGCACGAGATGATCGCAATCTCAGGTTTCACGCGCTTCAGAAAATCGTTGGACGAGGCATACTTCGAACCGTGATGCGAAACCTTCAGTACCTGCCCTTCGAGGTTTAGATCTTTCGTCAACAGGCGGTGTTCCGTTTGGTCTTCGGCGTCGCCGGCAAGCAACATCGAGAACGATCCATAATCCAAACGCGCAACGATCGAATTCGCGTTTGGTTCGTTGCCGCCACCTTTCATCTGTTCCTTCGTGAAGAATGGTTCAGACGGAGCGAGAATGGTCAACAGCGCGCCGCCACCAAGATCGTATTTCGTTCCCGGTTGCGAAACCGCATGATTCGCCCCGCTCGACGCCAATCCCGCTTTGTAATCGTCGTAGAACCTGGTAATCGAAGGTGGTTGCCTCGACGGCGGTTTTTTGGTCGCACCCGTGGAGGACTTCGTCCCGGCCGCAGGTTTCGGCGGTGCGAGTTCGGGAGGAACGCTTGGTTCCTGCCCGTTGTCGATCACGTTCAGCACCTTGAAGGCTTTGAAAACTTCGCCGGCGCCGCCCATGTGGTCCGGGTGCGGATGTGTGACGATAAAGTAGTCGATCTGCTGAACGTTATGACGCTTCAACGCTTCTACAACAGCCTTGCCTTTGGTAGTGTCGCCGGCGTCGATCAGCACAGTCTTGCCGGCTGGTGACGAGATCAGGATCGAATCGCCGTTGACTGGACCAACATCCAGAATGCGAACGACGAGTTCGCCTCCCGACGCCGGTGGCGGCTGTTTCTTCCACCACGGATAGACGTACTTCCAACCGACGAAGCCCGCGCTGATGGCTGCGGCCAACAGTACTGCAACCGCACAACCACAGCCTCGCCTGACTCTTCCCATCCGTGTGAATCCGTAGTTAGTAACTCCGGTTAGTTGTCCGCGGCGACCGATTCGCGATCGCGTTCCCACATCGTCTCGGCTTCTCTAGTTATGCGCGTCGGATACTGCCCGTTCCAGCACGCGACACACGAAGCATCGGGGCTCAGGCCTGTCGCGGCAATCATTCCCTCGAGCGACAGGTAACCAAGCGAGTCGGCCTCGATAAACTGGCAGATCTCGGGAACAGTCATGTTCGCCGCGATCAGTTCGGACTTGTTCGGAGTGTCGACGCCGTAATAACACGGGCTGATCGTCGGCGGACAACTGATCCGCACATGAACCTCCCGCGCGCCGGCTTCACGGACCATGCGCACGATCTTTTTCGACGTCGTTCCGCGAACGATCGAATCGTCGATCAACACAACGCGCCTGCCCATGATCAGATCGCGCACCGGGTTTAACTTGATGCGCACGCCAAAAGATCGAATCGACTGGCGCGGCTCGATGAATGTCCGTCCGATGTAGTGATTACGAACCAACCCAAAGCGAAAACTCAAACCACTCTCGGCGGCGTAGCCAATCGCCGCCGCGACACCGGAATCCGGAACCGGAACGACCAGATCCGCGGCCGCAGGCTGCTCGACCGCCAGCCGGCGGCCCATCTTGTGACGCGACTCGTTAATCGACCGTCCGTAGATCAACGAATCAGGACGCGCGAAATAAACGTGCTCGAACAGACACATCGAGTGCGGCTGTTGCGTCAACGGGTGCGACGATCGCAAGCCGTCCTGATCGATCACGATCATCTCGCCCGGTTCGACGTCGCGAACGTAGCGCGCGTCGATTAAGTCAAACGCGCAGGTTTCCGAAGCAACAACCCACGCGTCGCCGAGGCGTCCGAGCGCCAAAGGACGGAAACCGCGCGGATCGCGAACCGCGATAAGCTCGTTAGGCGTAAGAAAGAGCATCGAGAACGCGCCTTCAGTTTCGCGCAAGACCTCCGCTATCGCTTCGCGCACAGGTGAACGCGAACGCGCAACGCCGTGCAGTACGATTTCCGTATCGGAAGTCGACGAGAAGATAGCGCCCTCGCGTTCGAGGCGGAGGCGTTCCTCACGCGCGAACGGAAGATTTCCGTTGTGGCAAATCGCGATCTGCCCGTGCTGGCAGGTCACGAGAAAAGGTTGCGCCTCGAGAATCGACACCTCGCCGGCCGTGGAATAGCGCACGTGACCGATCGCACTTGCGCCGCGCAGTCGATCGAGGTCGGTTTGCTGGAACGACTCGGAGACGTGTCCCATCTCGCGCTGTTGGCGTAGCTCGACACCGTCGGAAGCCACAATGCCACACGACTCCTGCCCGCGGTGTTGCAGCGCATACAAACCCAGGTAAGTCAGGCGCGCGGCGTCCGGATGACCGTAAATCCCGAAGACGCCACACTCTTCACGCAGCTTGCTGATCTCGATTTCCGTCAATTGAGTTGTCCTTGCCGTGAGCGTCCTAACAACATGGATTTTCTGATTAGGCGACCACGAACGCTGTGTTTGTGGTTGAAATTTTTCTCACTATACACAAAACTAACGACTGATGCCGAATCGTATGATGCGAACTTGCTCTTTGGCGTTTTTAGTTGCATCGATTTTGCTGGCGTGCTTCGCAGTTTCCGCGAACCAGCGAAACAAGAGGGGTCGCACCGCACCGGAGTTATACAGCCGGCATTGCGCGGCATGTCACGGACCGGACGGACGAGCGAAGACGTCGAAGGGTAAGTTTAGTCACGCGCGCGACCTGACGGAAGCCAGGTGGCAAGAGGACGTCACCGACGAACGTATTTTCAACTCGATCATGAACGGGCGAAACGTGCGCGGCAACATGCCGGCATTTAGTGACACCCTGAACGAGAAAGAAGTGGACTCGCTGGTCAGCTTTGTACGCAAGTTTAAAGGGTAACGTTTGAAACTTCCTCTTACAGTTCGCGGTCTCACTGTTCGCAGCGCGGCGGTTATCGCCATGCAGGCGGCGCTGATTATCGCACTCGTGGGCGCCGGATGGATGATCTACCGGCAACTGCCCACAACCGCGGGCGAACGATACGAGCGCGGTACGTCAACGTTGCAGATTATGCTGCGACAACCGCCTGACGGCGTTCACATGGCTCTTGACGTAGCCGTAAGCCTCTATCAGATCGACATCGTCGCGGTGCGCCACGAATTTTTCACTGAGCCGCGAGCCGGAAAACGGTTTGAAGACTTCCTTAAAGACCGCATAAAAGGTCGTTCGCCGATCGTTGCACGCCTCGACAAACAGGGACAGGGAGTTGTGGCGTTGTCTCCCGGAAGCTGGTTGTTGCATGCGACGCTTCCGGGTGATGAACAGCTCGAGTGGCGGCTACCAGTGAAAGTCGGAGAAACGAAACAGATCATCGAACTCACTTCCCAGAACGCGTACACGCGCAGCAAGACCTTCTGATTCGTGTTTGCATGCTCGCTCTTCGTGTAAACAACAATCGCGTTTCACTCCAGGAGATCAATAAACCCGATAACGACCAGGAGGCGCTCGTGCGCGTGTTGTTATCAGGTATTTGCAACACCGATCTCGAGATCGCGCGTGGTTACGCCGGTTTCAACGGAACAATCGGACACGAGTTTGTGGGCGTCGTTGAAGAGAGCGCCGAATCGGCACTGGTTGGCAGGCGCGTTGTTGGTGAGATAAACGCCGGCTGCGGAAAATGCGAACTGTGCCGCGCCGGTGATCCACGTCATTGCCCTTCTCGCACCGTGCTCGGGATCGTTGGAAGAGATGGCGCGCACGCTGAGTTTCTACAACTCCCGCAAGTTAACCTCATCGAAGTGCCGCAGAACATACCCGACGAGCACGCGGCGTTTACCGAGCCGCTTGCCGCAGCTTGCGGCATTCTCGAACGCGTCCCGATTGCATGTGACGACCGCGTGGCAGTAATTGGCGACGGCAAACTCGGGTTGTTGTGCGCGCAAGTAGTCGGACTCACCGGCGCGCCTACGCTTCTGGTCGGAAAGCACGACGAAAAACTGCGTATCGCTGCCCGGCGGGGGATCGAAACCTCGACACCGAAGGAAGCTGCGAAACGGGCACGCGGGTTTGATGTAGTTGTCGAGGCGTCGGGAGCGGCGAGTGGGTTCAACCTCGCGCTCGATCTGCTTCGTCCGAAAGGAAAGCTGGTGTTGAAGTCGACGTTTCACGGCACGACGGAAATAAACGCGGCGCGCGTGGTGGTGGACGAGATTTCGATCGTCGGTTCCCGTTGCGGACGGTTTGCGCCGGCGCTTGATCTCCTCAAACGAAAGGCGATCGACGTTGACAGTCTCATCAGCGAAGAATATCCGCTCGCCAGAGGCCTCCACGCCATGAAACGGGCTCGCGCAAAAGGCGTCTTGAAAGTCTTGTTGCGCCCCTAATCACCAGACAACCCGGTTCACCGTATAAAAGTTCAAAAAAACCTTTTTTCACTCTAGTCCCGCAAGGGAGGCACATATCAATGGAAAACTGCAAACATTGCGCGGTTCCGGGGATAAATTGCTCGCAGACATGACCTTTAGCTATACTCTACCCCTTTCTTGAAAGGTGGTGGAAAATGTTCGATCCTTCTGGCAACCACACGACAGAACAAGAGCGCGTGATACTCCGAAAGCTGCGAGTTTGGATCGCCGCACTCGGCATTGCATGCCTGATCGCAGGCATCGGAATCGGCGCAATGCTCTCGGGCCGGCCTACGATCGCGCAGAGCGACATGCAGATCGCACGCGCGCCGGAAGCACTTTCCGCCTCGTTCGCCGAGATCGCTCGTCGCGTGGAACCTGCCGTGGTCAACATTGAAACCACCCAGGCGCAGCTCGAGATCAGCGAGAAAGACGACGACAAAGAAGACGAGACCGGCAATCCTCTGCTCGAGATGTTTCGCGGCCGTCCACGCCGTGCACCGCGTGGCGTCGGCAGCGGGTTCATCGTCAATGCAAAGGGATACATTCTGACCAACCACCACGTCATTGAAGACGCAACACGAATCAGAGTCGGATTGCAGTCAGGTGAAACGTATCCGGCGGAAGTTGTGGGCGTCGATACAGAAACCGACGTCGCGGTGATCAAGATCGACGCGAAAAGAGATCTACCTACGGTGACGCTTGGCGACTCAAACGCTGCTCAAGTCGGCGACTGGGTGCTGGCAATGGGTTCTCCTTTTGGTCTGGATCAAACAGTCACCGCCGGAATCATTTCCAAGAAGGAACGCGAGACTCCGTACTTCAACGTCTTTCAACGTTTCCTTCAGACGGACGCCGCAATCAATCGCGGCAATAGCGGCGGGCCGCTCGTCAACATGCGCGGCGAAGTCATCGGCATGAACTCGCAGATCGCGACTTCGACCGGCGACTACAACGGCATCGGGTTCGCACTGCCGGCCAACGAAACGAACTTCGTCTACAAACAGATCATCGCGCAGGGTAAGGTGAAGCGCGGCTATCTCGGAATAACGCTGGAATCAGTGCACGACGAGTTTGCGAAGGTGTACGGTTTGCCGGAAGCCAAGGGCGCCATCGTAACTTTCGTCGCTAGCGCTGAAGATGGCCAGACTACACCGGCGGCGTCTGCCGGCATCATGGCGAACGACATCATCGTCGAGTTTGAAGGTCAGCCGGTATCGAATGCGCAGGACCTGATTCAGCGCGTGGCCGGTACGCCGGTGGGCCAGCAAGTGAAGCTTGCTTACTTCCGCGACGTAAACGGAAAACTCGAACGCAAGAACGTCACCGTCGCGTTGGGTGAAAGGCCGCCGCAAAGAGATTCCATTAGCCTGCCGAAGAACAGTTCGAAGAGCCCGAGCCCGAAAGGTAATGCTCTGCGACTCGGCATCACGCTCGCCGAAATCACGCCGCAGGTTCTTGCCGACCGGCAAGTCGCCGGCACGCAGGGACTCTACGTCAAAGATGTCGATCCAAACGGTCTGATCGCGGAGATTCGTATTCCGCCAGGCAACATACCGGCGCTCGTCGAAGGCGACACGATCAGTCGCATCAATCGTGTGCAGGTGAACTCGCTCGCCGATTTCCAGCGCGTGATGAACACGATCAAGCTTGGCGACCCGATCGTGCTGAACGTAACCAGATTACAGCCGGATAAGAAAGGTGATCGGTTAATACCGCTGATCGTGCAGTTCACTTATCAGTAATTGGCGCGGTAGCCGGCACGCATTATGGCCCAGGCAAAGAAAGCAATCTCTAAAACCAGCGGGAAGCTGTCCGCACGCAATGCCGCGCGGGTCGCAGTCAGGAATTATCAGAACTACATCGACGGCCAATGGGTCGGTAGTCAGTCGGGCGAGATGTTTGAAAACATTAACCCGGCCGACACGCGCGACATCGTCGGCCGTTTTCCGCTTTCGACCAGCGAGGACGTCAACGCCGCGGTGAACGCTGCGCAAAACGCGTTCGATCGCTGGCGCAACACTCCGGCGCCGAAGCGCGCTGAGATCCTGTTTCGCCTCGGTGAGATACTGATCAGCAACAAGGAACAGTTCACCGCCGATATGACACGCGAAATGGGCAAGGTTTTGAAAGAGGCCGGTGGCGACGTTCAGGAAGCGATCGATTGCACCTACTACACCGCCGGCGAAGGACGCCGTCTTCATGGATTCACGACGCCCGCGGAGATGCGCAACAAGTTTGCGATGTGTGTGCGGCAGCCGGTCGGGCTTTGCGGCTTGATCACGCCCTGGAACTTTCCCATGGCGATCCCTTCATGGAAACTGATTCCGGCGCTTATTTGCGGCAACACCGTCGTAATCAAACCCGCTGAAGACACGCCGCTGTCAACTTATAACCTCGTGAAAGCGTGTGAGGAAGCAGGTATTCCGCCGGGCGTGGTAAACCTTGTGACAGGTTACGGCGATAGTGTCGGCGCCGCGATGACCAATCATCCTGCCTTGCGCCTTATCTCGTTCACCGGTTCGACTGAAACGGGCCGTATCGTCGCCTCCGCGTGCGCGGAACGAAACGCGATCTGTTCGCTTGAGATGGGCGGCAAGAACGCGATCATCGTGATGGACGATGGCGATATCGATCTCGCGGTTGAAGGCGCCATTTGGGGCGCCTTCGGTACGTCAGGGCAACGTTGCACTGCTTCGTCGCGCCTGGTTGTTCACAAGAAAGTTTACAAACAGTTCGTCACCAAGCTTGTCGAAGAGGCCAAGGCGTTGCGCGTCGGCAACGGCGCCGATCCGAAAACGGATGTTGGACCATTAATCAACAACGACGCGGTCGAGAAAGTGATGAGCTACATTCGCATCGGACGCAACGACGACGGCGCGAAGCTC
Organism: uncultured bacterium; assembly: GCA_965649955.1. Taxonomy (GTDB): domain Bacteria; phylum Acidobacteriota; class Blastocatellia; order Pyrinomonadales; family Pyrinomonadaceae; genus PSRF01. The sequence continues at coordinate 1,810 of CBFGMX010000029.1, read as the reverse complement.
GCTTGCGGCGGCAAACGCCTCAGCCGCGGTGATTACGCAAACGGTTATTTTATTGAGCCAACCGTTTTCACTGACGCCACGCCCGACATGCGCATCTCGCAGGAAGAGATCTTCGGTCCGGTAACGACCGTTATTCCCGCAAACTCGCTCGAAGACGCGATTCAAATCGCCAACGGAGTCCGCTACGGACTTTCCGCCGCGATCTACACGCAAAACGTCAATCGCGCTTTCAAGGCTATGAACGAAATGTATACCGGCATCTTCTATGTGAACGCTTCGACGATCGGCGCCGAGGTGCATCTCCCGTTTGGCGGCACTAAAGCCACCGGTAACGGCCATCGAGAAGCCGGCACTCAGGTGTTGGATATTTTCTCGGAATGGAAGTCCATCTACGTTGACTTCAGCGGCAAGCTGCAACGCGCGCAGATTGACGTCGAGTCGCCCCAGTAATCGCGCCTTTATCCGTGTTCCTGCTATTGAGACTATATTGGAGAACAAACCTTGATCGTCGGTCTGCCCAAAGAAATCAAAGACAATGAATATAGAGTCGGATTAACTCCCGCCGGTGTGCGCGCGCTCAAAGACGCGGGCCACCAGATTATGGTCGAACGAGACGCGGGCGCAGGCTCAGGCTTCGAAAACGCGCTTTACGAACGCGCCGGCGCAACAATTATCGATTCGGCTGACGAAGTCTGGGGCCAGGCCGAGATGATCGTGAAGGTGAAAGAACCGATCGCGCAGGAGTATCCGCGAATGCGCGAAGGACAGTTGTTGTTCACCTATCTCCACCTCGCGCCCGATCGCGAACTGACGCGACAATTACTCGACCGCAAAGTTACCGGTATCGCTTACGAGACGATCACCGATCGACGTGGACAGTTGCCGTTGTTGACGCCGATGTCTGAAGTGGCCGGCCGCATGGCGATCCAGGTCGGCGCACACTATCTCGAGAAGATGAGCGGTGGACGCGGAATTCTGCTGGGTGGTGTTCCCGGTGTTCCCGCCGCGCGCGTGGTGATTATCGGTGGCGGTGTGGTTGGTACAAACGCGGCAAAGATCGCGGTCGGCATGGGCGCGCACGTCACGATCATCGACAACAATCTCGATCGATTGCGCGAGCTTGACGACATTTTCCTTTCCAAGATCTCCACGCTCGCGTCGAGCGCCTACATGATCCAGGACGCGATCTCGCAGGCCGATCTGATCGTCGGCGCTGTGCTCGTGAAAGGTGCGGCGGCGCCCAAACTGGTCACGCGAAGCATGCTCAAGGAAGTTCCGAACGGCGCGTTGATCGTTGATGTCGCGGTCGATCAGGGTGGCTGCATCGAGACCACGCATCCGACCACGCACTCAAATCCGACTTACTACGTCGAAGGAGTGTTGCACTACTGCGTCGCCAACATGCCGGGCGCCGTGCCGCGCACGTCGACCTTCGCGTTAACAAACGCGACGCTGCCGTATGCGCTGAAACTGGCGAATAAAGGGTTCCTTCACGCTATCGCGAGCGATCCGGGTCTGAAGGAAGGCGTGAATACTTTTGCCGGTGAGTGCACGTATGAGGCGGTCGCTACGGACCAGGGAATTCCGTATACCCCGCTCGACCAGCTAATCGGCGCCCTGAACGCCGACCTTGCAAATGCGCGCTAAGCTGCTTTCGAGTTTCTTCTACATGAGTTTCCCGCCAGTGGGAGACCAGTAAAAGAAAAATTATTTTAATTTCCTTTTCCATGAGTCTCACGCTTACGGGTCTGCAGTGAAAAAGAAACTTCCTAAACGCAGACCTTGCGAATGCACGCAAGTAGACTCTCTG
>CBFGMX010000028.1:0-40802 GCA_965649955.1 uncultured bacterium | reverse complement strand
CTTCCCGCTAGCGGGAGATACATGTAAAAGGAAGTTCAAAAATTCAGTTTTCACTGCTTCCCCGCTAGCGGGAAACACGCGTAAGGAAAACTTAAACGAGCTTTACACCGAGGATCACGCAAGATCAAACAAAAGGATCTCCGAAGGTTGCTCTGCCACTATCTCCAACGAATTTTCGCCCATAGCGATTGCACCGTCGCCCTGTGCGGTACGTTGTCCATTGACCTCAACACCACCGCGTGCAACCTGAATCCAGGCGTAACGCGCCTGGTCCATGTCATAGACTACACTCTCGCCCGCGCCGAGTATCGAAGCAAACACGCTCACATCCTGATGCACCGTAACCGATCCATCGCGACCATCATTCGAAGCGATCAGCCGTAACTTCCCACGCCGCTCGGCATCGGTAAACGCCTTTTGCTCGTATCCAGGTTCCAGACCCACGGTATCAGGCAGTATCCAAATCTGCAGCAAATGCACCCGCTCTTCTTTCGACGCGTTCTTCTCACTATGCCTGACACCCGTGCCCGCCGACATCCGCTGCACGTCGCCGGGACGGATGATCGATCCATTACCCATACTGTCTTCGTGTTGCAGCGCACCCTCGAGAATGTACGTGATGATCTCCATATCGCGGTGCCCATGCGTCGGAAACCCACGCCCGGGCGCGACGAAGTCTTCATTGATCACACGCAATGTGCGAAAACCCATGTAGCGCGGATCGTAATATTGATCGAAAGAGAACGAGTGATACGTGTTGAGCCACCCATGATCGAAATGCCCGCGTTCGCTTGACTGTCTAAGCGTAATCATTGTCAGTTACCGTTCCTACCGGTCCAATCCTTCTTCGTGTGCGACGAAGACGGTGACGAGTTCGTTCAACCCCTCAGCGTCCTGATCGTCAAACCTGCCGATGGTCGGACTATCGAGGTCCAACACACCAAGCAATCGTTCACCATCAAACAACGGCACGACGATCTCGGAATTCGACGCAACGTCGCAAGCAATGTGCCCCGGAAACTCGTGCACGTTCGGCACGATGATCGTCTCACACTGCTGCGCCGCAACACCACACACGCCTTTACCCATCGGTATCCGCACACACGCCGGGTTGCCCTGGAATGGCCCCAGCACCAGCTCGTCGCCTTGCAGAAAATAGAATCCCGCCCAGTTAACGTTCGGCAACGAATTGAACAGCAGCGCGCTGAAGTTCGCGGCATTAGCGATGAAGTCGTGCTCGTTCTTGAGCAGGCTCAGTAGCTGCACCACGAGACTGGCGTAAAGCTTTTCTTTCGCATTTTGACCGGCGGCGGCCGAGGATCGTTTCTTAGACGGCTTTTTAGCCGACTTTTTAGCCGGTCGGGCCGGCTTGCGGGTCAGTTTTTTCTTCATGACAGATTCATTCAGATGTGGGTCTGATGCTGATCACCACGGATTTGGAAACAGGTGTGTTGCTCTTCTCGGCAACGTTTCGCACCGGAACTAAGACGTTCGCTTCTGGAAAATACGTGGCAGCGCAACGCCGCGGAATATCGTAAGGCACGACAATAAACTCTTTCGCGATTCGCTCTTCGCCTTCAAAGTGGCTGATGAGATCGACCGTCTGCCGCTCGCGCAAACCAGCGGCCGCAACGTCGTCTCGATTCAAGAATACGACGCGCCGGCCGTCGCTGATGCCGCGATAGCGATCGTTCGCACTGTATACCGACGTATTGAACTGATCGTGGCTGCGAATCGTCATCATCAAATACTGGTCCGGCGCAAGATTGTGTTCGGGAAGCGGGTGGATTGTAAACATAGCCTTGCCCGAAGCGGTATTAAAAACTCGCTCGCGCGCCGCGTTCGGGAGGTAAAAACCGCCCGGTTCTCTCACACGCGCGTTGTAGTTTTCAAAACCCGGCACGACGCGCTCGATACGCTCGCGAACACGATCGTAATCGTTCGCGAGCGCCTCCCAATCGACGGCGCTCCGATTTCCAAGCGTGGCCCGCGCCAGTCGCGCAACGATCTGCGGTTCGCTCAAAAGTTCCGGCGATGCCGGTTGAAGCGACCCTCGCGACATCTGCACAACGCCCATCGAATTCTCAGTCGAAACAAACTGTGGTCCATTCGACTGCACGTCGATCTCCGTGCGGCCAAGGCACGGAAGAATCAACGCGCGGTCGCCGGTGATTAAATGTGAACGATTCAGTTTTGTCGAGACGTGCGCCGTCAACCGGCAGCGACGCAGGGCGGCGGCTGTGAAGTCCGTGTCGGGCGAGGCCGAAAGAAAGTTGCCGCCGAGTGCGAAAAAGACGCGGGCGTGTCCGTCGTGCATCGCCTGAATCGATCTGACGGTGTCTAAGCCGTGATTTCGTGGCGGTTCGAAGTCAAACTCGAAACCGAGGCGGTCCAGAAACGCTGCTGTCGGACGTTCCCAGATGCCCATCGTTCGATCGCCTTGCACGTTGCTGTGACCGCGTACCGGACAGAGTCCCGCTCCGGGTTTGCCAATCTGCCCGCGCAGCAACATCAGGTTGACGATCTCCTGGATGTTGGCGACTGCGTTGCGATGTTGCGTCAGTCCCATTGCCCAACAGAAGATCGTCCGCTCCGATTCAACAAAGATTTGCGCCGCTGCTTCGATCTGCGGTTGCGGAACACCGCTTTGTTCGACGATCTCGTTCCACGAAACTGTGTTCAATGCCGACACGAATTCCTCAAAGCCTGTCGTGTGACGCGAAATGAAATCGAGATCGAGGACACCTTCGTGCGCTAAAACTGCCTTCGAGATTCCCTTCAGCAGCGCCACGTCGCCATTGATTCGCACCTGCAAAAACAAGTCTGCCAGCGCGGTCCCTGAGCCAAACATCCCGAGCACATGCCGCGGATGTTTAAAACGCGTCATGCCCACTTCCGGTAACGGGTTGATGTGCACAAGCGTGCATCCGTTCCGCTTCGCCTGTTCCAGCGCACTCAGCATGCGCGGATGATTCGTACCCGGATTCTGACCGATAACGAAGATCGCTTCCGCGCGATCGAAATCCGCGAGCGCCACCGTTCCCTTCCCGACGCCGATCGTCTCACTCAACGCCGAACCACTCGACTCATGACACATGTTCGAACAATCGGGAAGGTTGTTGGTGCCAAACTGCCGGACGAAGAGTTGATAAAGAAAGGCGGCCTCGTTGCTGGTGCGTCCCGACGTGTAGAAGATCGCCTGGTCTGGATAGTTCAGCGAATTGAGCTCGTCTGCAAGAAGCTCGAAAGCGTTGTCCCAACTAACGGGTTCGTAATGCGTCGCTCCGCGCGACAGCAACATCGGATGCGTGATTCTTCCCTGCGCGCCGAGCCATTGATCCGATTGCAGCGCGAGATCCGCAACGCTCCACTGCTGAAAGAACTCCGGCGTGACTCGTTTCGTCGTCGCTTCGTCGGCGATGTGCTTCGCGCCGTTCTCACAAAACTCGAAATGCGATCGGTGCTGATCAGGCTCCGGCCACGCGCATCCGGGACAGTCGATGCCGGCGGGCTGATTTACTTTCAGCATCGTGCGGGCACCGCGAACGAGCCCTGTCTCCTCTGACAGCACCTTCACCGTTGCGATGATCGACGGCAAGCCGCCAGCACTCTTCGATTCCTTCGACATCGTTGCTCAGATTATGTTAAAAGCCTGACGTCGATCAAACTCAAGGACAAAACTATATGACTCATTCGCGCCCCGTTCGGTCGCTCCTGTTGTTACTTGTCTCTTTCGCAACGCTGGGAACAATCGCTAACGCCCAAATCAAACCGGCTCGCGATCCCAACCAACCCATCGATCAGGAATACACAAACAAGATTCGCGAATACACGACGGCGCCGTACTTCAACTCGCCGCTTACTGATTACCTGCCCGCATCGCCCGGCGTGCCGACGCCGAAAGCGGTACTCGGCGACGTTGCTGGCGCGCCCGGCAAACTGCCGTACGCGGAAGACGTTTACAAGTACATGCGCATGCTCGAGCGAGCAACCCCGCGCGTGAAGGTGTACTCGATCGGCACGACCGAAGAAGGACGCGAGATGATCGCAGTCGCCGTTGCCTCAGAACAGTTGCTGTCGAAACTGGAGGAAAACCGCGCACGGCTTCAAAAACTCGCAGACCCGCGAACGATCAACATGGACGAGGCAGAAGCCGATCGACTCGTGGCCGCTTCGTTTCCGGTCTATTACATCACCGGCGCGATTCACTCGCCTGAAACCGGCTCGCCAACGGCGTTGATGGAACTCGCCTACCGCCTTGCAGTCGATAACAGTCCGTACGTGAAGGCGATCCGCGACTCGATGGTGACGCTCATTACGCCTGTCGTCGAGGTTGACGGTCGCAATCGCATGGTCGACGTTTACAACTGGCACCTCGCCAATCCCAACAGCAACTGGCCTTCACTCGTCTACTGGGGACACTACGTCGCGCACGACAACAACCGCGACGCGATCGGGTTGTCGTTGAAGCTTACACGCAACGTGCTCAACACGTACCTGTCGTGGAAACCGCAAGTGCTGCACGATTTGCACGAATCAGTGCCGTATCTCTACGACAACACGATTGGCGATGGTCCATACAACGCCTGGGTTGATCCGATCCTGACCGACGAGTGGCAGATGATCGGCTGGCACAACGTTTCCGAGATGACCAAGTTCGGTATGCCCGGCGTGTTCGCGCATGGCAACTTCGACACGTGGTCGCCGGGTTACCTGATGTTCATCGCCGCCACCCACAACGGCATCAGCCGCTTGTATGAAACTTTCGGCAACGCAGGCGCCGATACGGTGGAGCGATCGTTGTCGCCGAGCGAATACCAGCGCACGTGGTACCGGCAAAACCCGCCGCTGCCGAAAGCCAAATGGTCGCAGCGCAACAACAATAACTATCAACAGACTGCGTTGTTGACGACCATGCATCACTTCGCCAGCAACAGCAAACTGTTCCTGAAAAACTTCTACCTCAAGAGCAAGCGCTCAATCGACAAGCCGAAGAACGAAGGTCCCGCTGCTTATGTGATGCCGGCTAGCGAACTGCGCGCCGGCAATCAGGCCGAATTGCTCCGCACGCTGCAAGCCCAGGGCGTCGAGATCAGCAAAGCAACCGCGCCGTTCACCGTAGCAGTCAAGCGAAAAGCAGGATCCGAACCGCCGAAACCAGCCGCCACGGCGAGTCCGACCGCTTCGCCGACGCCCGTACCAAAAACGGAAGATCGAACGTTCCCCGCAGGCAGTTACATCGTCCGCATGGATCAACCCTACAGCCGCATCGCCGACGCCCTGCTCGACTATCAATATTGGGCGCCGAACGATCCGCAACAAGACATCTACGACGACACCGCCTGGACCATGGGTGAACTCGCGAACGTGGAAGTGGTTCGCGTCACCGACGTCAAGGTGTTGCAGGCGCCGATGGAACGCGTGACGACCGAGATAAAGTCGCCCGGCGGCGTTACCGGTAGCGCGAGTACGGTCTACCTTGTGAATCACAACGCCGACAATGCACTCGTCACCTTTCGCTATCGATTGAAAGACGTGGAGATGGAGGCGTCGGAAGAGCCGTTCGAAGCTGCGGGACGGAAATTTAATCGCGGCTCCTTCATCATTCGTCGGGCGTCGGAGACAGACGTGCGCCGGGTTGCGAACGAACTCGGCATTCCGGTCTATGCCGTCAACGATGCGCCGTCAGTCAAGACGCATCCGCTTCGCGCTGCGCGTGTCGCCATCATGCACACGTGGCTCACAACACAGGACGAAGGCTGGTACCGGCTCGGGTTCGATCACCTGCAAGTGCCTTTCACCTACATCAGCACACAGGACGTCTCGCGAGATCCAAACCTGAAAGCCAAATACGACGTGATCCTTTTTGGTCCAGTCGGACGCGGCGCCCAGTCGATCATCAACGGTATGCCGATGTACGGCAATCCACTGCCATGGAAAAAAACGACGTTGACGCCAAACCTCGGCGGCATCGACGAGACGGACGACATGCGTCCCGGTCTGGGTTGGACCGGTTTGCAAAACCTGCAAAAGTTCATCAAGGATGGCGGATTGTTCATCACCGTCGACGACACGTCAGACTTTGCGATCAACGTCGGTTTCACAGCCGGCGTCTCAACGAGTCGCTCGTCACGTTTGAAAGCTGTCGGCGCGATCCTGCGAACGAAGACGGTCGATTCGAACAGCCCCATCGCGTATGGCTACGGCGATTCGCTCGCGATGTACTGCATGAACGGAGCGATCTACAGTCTGAACAACGGCGTCGGTGGACGCTCGCGGCCACCGCAGCGAGCGACTGGCCGTGGCACTCCTGACGATCCGGATCAGCCGCAGGGACGTCCGCCCGTCGAATACCCTGAACCGCCCGCGCGAGTCGAGCCATGGCAGGCGCCGCCGGTCACTGACGAACAACTGCGCAACGCGATTGGTCTCATTCCGCCTAACCAGCGTCCGCGCGTCGTGATGCGTTACGCAGACGGCCGCGATCTTTTCGTCTCGGGTTTGCTCGACAACGGGGACGAGATCGCCCAACGCGCGGCAATCGTCGACGTACCTTCCGGCAACGGTCACGTGCTTCTGTTTTCAACTAATCCCATGTGGCGCGGACAAACGAAGGGCAGCTATTTTCTGGTCTTCAACGCCATCATGAATTGGGACAACCTGAACGCCGGTCGAAAACTCGACCCCAAATAGACTCCGCCTGGACCACGAATGACGCTGATCAGCGTCATTCGTGGCCCATTTTGCCTCACTCATAAAAATTTTATTGCTTATCGGTGAGTGAGTTTGTATTGTTAGTCTGGGTCTCCCCCAGCCCTGACTCATCACGCCCGATCTGTCTGCAGTTATCCAGGAAATGAACTAAATGAAATCAAATCTTGTGCGGCTACGGATGGGTGCGCTTGTCGCTCTTGTGCTTTTCTGCACGCTGCCGGCGAAGGCGCAAAACAATCTCAACCAGTTCAACCTCGCCGATTTCGACCCCGCCGGCGATGGCGTCACCGATGATGGTCCAGCCTTACAAAGGGCGCTGGACGCAGTGGCCCAGGCTGGAGGCGGCACGCTGTTAATCCCCGCCGGTCTTTATCGGATTAAAACGCCCGTGACGAGAGATTTCGCCGGCGTGAGCGTGCACATTCAAGGTGTTCCATCCGACAAGATGCCGGCTCCGCCGACCGCAGACGGTCAGGACCTTGCCGCCAGTTTGGATCTCTTGTCTGAGTTCATCCCCGCGACCGGTGCAAGCGACAGTGCGATAACGCTTCGCAACCTCGACAACTTAACAGTCGAGCACCTTGCCTTCACCGGCACCGAAGGGGTTATCACGGACGCATTCATCACGCTCTTTATGAGCGACGTAAAACACGCGACCGTTCGTCACTGCGAGTTCTACGGCATCGCCACGTTTGGCTCACTCCCCGAACTCGGCGGTGGGAACGTTATTCGCGCGGTGCGGAGCGAACTGTCGATCGAGAGCAGTGTGGTTCTCGGCAGTGCGACGAACAGTGGTGCGTACGCGCCGATCGTGGAAAATAGGGAGTGGAAACGGTTCAGCATCTCCAACTCGATCTTCATCGACTACGGTACGCGGTCCTACTTCGGCAAGATGGGATTTGGAGCGCCGCTCTCGTGGATCAACTTTGGAGGCGTCGCACCGCGAACTCTCGAATCTTCGCGCCGGGAAGTCGTGATACGCGACACGTTTCTCGACGAAGGCGGCTGGATCGGTATCACTGCCTACCCGCATTTCTGGGGTTTTCCAATCGATCCGATCGATCTGATTTACATCTCGGGTCTGAAAATGAATGTCTCGAACCTCGGGACGGCAGGCCACCAGTTTTTCAACGTAAAGAACGTGCTGGTCCAGAATTCGCATTATGGCTGGAGCCGCAACACCGGTGCGGCGATCGACCTTTATCGATCGTCACACGCCATACTCGATCGGCTAACGTGCATCGAAAAGGCCGACAAAATTCGTGCAGACGACCAAACCGAACGGCTGACCGTGATTAATTCCGTGTACGGCGGAATAAATTCGCAGGCCCACATTACAACGGAGATGCAAACCGCGCCTGAGGACGATCCGGTCCAGTACGTGCGCCAGCAATTTCTTTCGCTCCTGGGACGCGAACCCGACCCGGCGGCTCACTTTTATTGGTCAGATCTGCTTGTCAGGTGTGGCAGCGATACGAAATGCCTCGAGACTCAAAAAGACGGGTTGCGAGAGTTTCTCGAGAGCCACCCACAACCAGTTTTCGCATTCGCGGGCACCGTAACTGACGAAACAGGCAATCCGATCAGTGGGATTGCGTTAACCCTTACCGGTTCCCAATTCGCAACCGGGTTGACTGATGCACAAGGGAAGTTTCAGTTTTCGGGTTTGCCCACCAGTGGCGCTTACACGGTTACCGTAAACCAGCGGCATTACACCTTCACCAGTGCCAGTGCGACGGTTGAACGTCCAGCCAACAACGTCAACGTTGCTTTTAGCGGACGCTTGAACCGTTACTCGATTGCGGGGCGGATCACGAAAGCGGATGGCAGTGGCGCCAGTGGCGTGACCGTACAGTTGAGCGAATCGTCATCGGCTACAGCGACGACCGATGCTGACGGGAATTATTCGTTTTCCCAACTCGCGGCGGGTAAGAACTATTCTATCGTTCCCTTGTCGAACGATTTCGTGTTCTTCCCTTCGAAAACTACGGTTCTCGACTTGGCCGCTGATCGCAGCGCTAACTTTGCGATGAGAGTAACGCCTGAACTAGTGAGGCTCGAGAATTCCGAAGACGCTGTCGTTCTTGGGTCTGTCAGTTTTATCTCGGAGCCGATTTCGATCTTTGATGTTCTCGGCTTCGGCAACGATGGCATTAGACGAGTGATAATATTCGCCAGGAACCTGGAAGGAATTAACGATAGCTCACTGTTCGCGCTGATAGCCGAGGATGCACAGGGCCAGAAGCATACGCTCGAAATCGATTTTATGGGCGATGTTCCGGGGCAAAGCTGGTTGAAACAGCTCAACGTAAAACTCTCGCCCGAGTTAAGTGGAAAATGCGTCCAGTTGAAGCTCTCGTCGGGCGAGGTCATTAGTAATACGGGCCGCATGTGTGTGGATTAGAGTCGGTGATGCAACTGAGTTAGCGCGACGTATGCTTTGAGTTGTGTTAAGCGAGGCAACGCACGCGACACGTTCTTGTTGTGATTCAGGACGAGCGGCGTTGGTGAGTGTTTTGATGTTGATCTGTGGGCGGCCGTACAGACATCGCCCCTGTTTCAACAGAAAATCCGGACACTATTCACGCGGTAAACGAATTGGTTGGAAAGAAACGACGTGTTGTTGTCAACGATTTGATGCAGTCGAAGTACGTATACTTCTGCACAGAACCCGCTGGCAGGAACTTCCACCCTGACTTCAAACCCGAGCTGACACCACGCGAGATGCTGGAACTCGGCGTCTTTGGCGGCAAGTACATGACTGACTGCGCCGCTGAATTTCCTGCTTCATGGTTTCGTCACGCCAAGCTATGCCCGAAGCGACACGATCCGAAGTTAAACTACTTCGGAGTCAATGCATCGAAACCATTGTCGTATTGGAAAAAGAAAGGCTGGATCTATCACGAAGATCCGCGCGGCTGGTTTCAGTGGTACTGCCGTTACTACATGGGCCGTCGTTGTCCTGACGACGAGCGGCAGATCAAACGTTGGCGGGCCATGCGTCGCCACATCGCGCAGATCACAAAGAATTGCCCGAAAGGTGAAGCAGAGTGCCGCCCCAAACAGCGACAAGCCCTGCTTCACTGGGCCTACGACTCACGCCGCCTGTAATCTGTCACACCGCTTTGTACAAGAAAATGCCTTTGCGCCTTTGCGCGAGAAATATTCGTCCCATAGCGGTCCGCGACGAAATTTGAGCATTTTTGTGCAAAGCCCCTCACACGCATCAAACGAACGCGCGTCCCGCGGCGGCTATGCTTTGCGGCGGATCGAATACAGACGGTGTTCTGTTCGTATCAACAACCGCTCGCCGACCAGCGCCGGCGACGCTTGCGCGAAATCATCCAGTTCATTCACGTGCAACAACTGAAACTGCTCTCCGGTCTTGACGACGAACGTCTGCCCTTCTTCGCTCAGGCAAAACAGCTTACCGTTGTACGCCCACGGCGAAGTCGTGAAATTCGTTGCCGCCGGATCGATGCGCGTCTTGTACGACTGCGTTCCTGTCTTCGCATCGAACCGATTCAAAATTCCCGTTTCAGTGAGCGTGTAAATGGCCCCTTCGTACGCTACCGACGACGGCAGGTAAGTCCCACCACGCGGCTGCGACCACGCAATGTAGTCGTTTGAAGTCTGACCTTCTTTCAGCGTGATATCGCCACTGGCTCCCGGACGAATCGCGAACAACGATCGGCCCCGCCCGCCATTGATGAAAAGCAGACCTTCATAAGCAAAAGGCGTCGGAATCGGTGTTGCCGCCATCCCTGACAACCGCCACAACTCTTTTCCGGAAAGGTCGTAGCTGACCGCAGTCGCTGGTCCAACGGTTACAATCTCGGTGCGTTGCGCGTGCCGCCAGATGTACGGCGTGGCCCAACCGGACCGCTGCACCGGCGGCTGCCGTCCACCGAGATCGCGTTCAGTGCGCCAGACCTGCTTGCCGGTTTTCTTGTCAAATGCGGCGATGTATTGCTGTTTCTGGTTATCGCACAACACCACGAGCAAGTTGTCTGCCAACGCGGGCGAGCTGCCGGTACCAAGTTCGAGGTAAATCGGGCTTGACTCCAGCGGCGTGGTCCAGGCCTGCTTGCCTTTCAAATCGAACGCCCATAGACCGAGGTTCGCCACGTAGACATAGATGAATTTCCCGTCGGTGACGGGTGTCTCGGAGATGAAGCTGTTCTTGCGATGACGTCCACCCGGCGGCCGGCCGGTGAAGAACTCTTTGGTCCATTCGACCTTGCCGCTTTTCAGGTCGAGGCAGTAGAGGAAATAATGCAGGTTGACTTCGCTCGGCAATTCGATGTCGCGCTCGTTGAGGCGTTTCATGATCTCCGGCCCCGAGAGCCCTTGCTTTTGTAACTCCGCAGCGTACTCGTTGCTGTACTCGGTGCCAACCTGTGGCGCCTTCGACTTGCCGTCGGTTGTTACGGTCGTCACGTAAACTTTGCCGCCGGTCACGATGGGTGACGACCACCCGCGTCCGGGGATCTCGAGCGACCACTCGACGTTGTCAGTTTTGGACCAACGATCGGCGAGTTTCGCATGGGTCCCGACAGGGTTCGATTGCGGCCCACGAAACTGCGGCCAAACCGTGTCCTGCGCCTGAACCGGCACGGCGATGAAAAGGAGCGCGCCTGCGAGGGCAACGTAAAAGTTGATTTTATTCATTATTTTGTAGCTCACTGGATTCGGCTTGTGGCGTTGAGTATACGTTATACGCATGACTGGGTTTCAACACGAATTGAGAACACCGCAAAGCGACGAAGAGTGGCGTGCATTTCATGGTATTCGCCGCAAGGTGCTGTTCGAGAATCGCGGCAAAACGGAACCGTACATCGAGAACCAGCCCGACGACGCCAAACCCGGCAACCACCCTCTCGTTCTTCTTCATGGCAGCGTCGTCATTGGCGTGATTCGCATAGAGGTCCGTGGCACGGTGGCGTGGTTTCGGCAAGTCGCTATTCGCGACGATCTGCAGGGCGCAGGCCATGGTCGCGTCCTGCTTCACCTCGCTGAAGCTTTCGCGAAAGCAGAAGGTTGTGATGAAATTCGTTCCAATGCGGCAGTCGAGGCAGTCGGTTTTTACGAGCGCTGCGGGTACACGCGCGATGCGTCGAGGGTTGGCCCGGTGAACAGCGTGCCCGTTCGGAAGTCGTTGGTTTTGTAGTACAAGCTTTGCCGCTCACCACCGAAATGAAGATCCTGATCCTGAATTACGATGAGGTTGTAGAACTTCTACCGATGAAGGAGTGCATCGCGCTGATGCGCGAGGCGCTTGTTAAGCTTGCGGCGGGTGAGGTGCATCAGCCGTTGCGCACCATCGTTCGGCCGGCGGATGCGGCCGGAGTGATGGGTTTGATGCCGTCGTACGTCGGTGGTGAGCAGGCGGCGTATGGGTTGAAGACCGTTTGTGTGTTTCCCGGCAATCCGGCGAAGGGTAAAGACGCGCATCAGGGTGCTGTGCTGCTGTTTAGCGCCGAGACTGGAGAGTTGCTGGCGCTGATGAACGCTTCAGCAATTACTGCTGTTCGGACAGCGGCTGTTTCGGGTGTCGCGACCGATGTGCTCGCGCGGGAAGATGCTTCCGATCTCGCGATAGTCGGCGCGGGTGTGCAGGCGCGTACGCATCTCTCGGCGATGGCCCACGTGCGCTCGATCAAACGTTGTCGCGTGGTTAGCCGTCAGCCTGAACATGCTCGACAGTTTGCTGAAGAGATGAGCGGAAGCGTCCCGTTCGCGATTGAAGTTGTCGCAACGGTGAAAGACGCACTCCATGGCGCGGATCTCATTGCGACAGTCACCAATGCCAAAGAACCGGTCGTCCGTCGCGAATGGATCTCGAGCGGCGCCCACTTGAATGTCGTCGGATCGAGTACGCCACATGCGCGCGAGGTAGATACCCCGACCATGGCAGCATCGACGCTGTTCGTCGATCGCCGCGAGTCGACGCTCAACGAGGCCGGCGACTACTTGTTTGCAATGCGGGAAGGCGCTGTTGGACCAGACCACATTCGCGCTGAGCTCGGCGAAGTGTTGATTGGAGAAAAGCCGGGTCGCACCTCGCGCGACGAGATCACATTGTTCAAATCGTTGGGCCTTGCAGTTGAAGACCTGGCCTCCGCGAATTACTTGTATCGAAAAGCGAAAGAGTTAAATGCCGGCGTGTGGGTTGAATTCGATCACGCTCGCTGAACCGTGTTCCCGGATGCTGCCATCGCTCACTCAAATCAACGATGCTCGACGAATGATCGCGGACGCTGCGATCCGCACGCCGCTCGTCCGCCTCAACGTCAGCGATGCACCGGCGGAGATCTACCTAAAGCTCGAAAATCTTCAACCGATTGGTTCGTTCAAGATCCGTGGTGCGGCGAATGCCATGGGCCATACGGACCCGCAACTGCTCGCGCGCGGCGTATTGACTGCGTCTGCCGGCAACATGGCCCAGGGTGTGGCGTGGCGCGCCCGTGAGCTCGGCATTCCGTGTACGGTAGTCGCGCCTGAGACGGCGCCGGAAACTAAGGTAAAAGCAGTCGAACGGCTCGGTGGAAGAGTTATCAAAGTGCCGTTTGAAGATTGGTGGCGCACGTTTGAAGAACGCGCGTTTCCAGGCGTCGAAGCCACGTTCATACATGCGTTCGACGACTTGAACGTGATGGCGGGCAACGGCACGATCGCGCTCGAGATCGTCGAAGACCTGCCGGAGTTTGATGCTGTCGTGATTCCGTGGGGCGGCGGCGGACTCACCTGCGGAATCGCGTCCGCGCTGCGGGCACTGAATTCGAAGTGCCGGATATACGCGGCGGAAGTAGCAACGGCTGCGCCACTCGCAGCGTCGCTCGCGGCCGGCGCACCGCAAGCTGTCGATTACCAGCCGTCGTTCGTGGACGGTATCGGCGCGCGTCTCGTGTTTCCACAAATGCTTGACCGGGCGAAAGAGCTGATCGAAGGTTCGCTCGTCGCCGATCTCGACTCGGTGGCCTCGGCGCTACGCCTCCTAGTCGAGCGCAATCACGTCGTCGCCGAAGGTGCCGGCGCCTGTCCCGTCGCTTGCGCACTAGCCGGTAAAGCGGGTGGAGGTAAAGTGGTCTGTATCGTCTCAGGCGGGAATATCGACGCCACGACTCTCTGCGGAATACTCACGGCCCATCGTTAATCCTAATTTGATCTCTGCTGTAGCTCCCGGTACCACCGCTGCATCACATAAAACGCCTTCTTCTTCTCGCCACGATTCGAGACGAGCCCTTTGCGGTTCCAGTAGTCCTGGATGCCGGGCAACGGCCGGCGCGGAGAGCGGAAGTCCATCAGTATCCACGGCGATGTGCCGCGCAGAAACGGAATCTTGCGCAGCATCGCGATCTGGTGACGGTACAGATCCTCCTGGTATTCCTCGGTCCAACGCGTCAACGCGTCGCCGTGATGGCCATACAAGGCATCCGCCCCGAACTCACTCATGATCAACGGCTTCTCATACTTCGACTGCCACTCGATCCGATCCGCTTTCCGCGGCAAACCATCGTACCAGCCTACATACTCGTTGCACCCGAGCACATCCAAAAACTCGCCCAGCGGATCGTCGATCATCTGCGTCGTCGGATTGATGTAGTGACGCTCCATCGCCGCGGAAAGCAGTCGACCGGGATCGAGACTTCGCGCGTGTGAGACAAGGTTTTTAAGAAACGAGAGACGCGCTTCACTGAGCGGTGTCTCATTCGCGACGGACCAGATCACGACCGCCGCCCGGTTCTTGTCCCGAGAGATCATTTCGCTCAACTGATTGCGAGCGTTCTCGAGTGTCGCCGGATTTTCCCAGAGAATGGTCCAATAAACGGGAATCTCCGACCACAGCAGTATTCCCATTTTGTCCGCCTCTCGAATTATGGTTTCGTTGTGCGGATAGTGGGCCAACCGGACAAAGTTGGCGCCGAGTTCGCGCGCCCAACCCAACAGCGTTTGCGCATCCTCACGACTGTACGCTCGCCCACCGCGAAACGGCGCCTCCTCGTGCATGCAGATGCCGCGAAGGAAGATCGGACGGCCATTCAGCAGGATCTCCGTGCCGCGCGTTTCAATGCTGCGAAACCCTATTTGGTCCCGCACCTGATCACTTTCGGCTTCGACAATCACGTCGTAGAGCTTTGGATCCTCAGGAGACCACAACTTCAAATCAGCACGAAAATCGATCGCCGCAACACCACTCGCATCCGTCGTAAACGTTCTAGTAGCGCCCGCCTCAGGAATTCGCACCGCGACTCGCTGACCGGCGTGAGCGCCATTCAGTCGCACCCAGCCGCTAATCCGATCCCGCGTACCCTTTTGAAGCTGAATTAGATAGTCATGAACAAAGGTCGCGGGTGTTTCGATCAGGTGAACAGGCCGCGTGAGTCCGCCATAGTTCCACCAATCGGTCATCAACGTCGGCACCGCATCACGGCGGCGCTTGTTGTCGACTTTCACGACCAGGAAGTTTCCAGTCGCACGAACCAGCTTTGTTATTTCGAAGTTGAACGGTGTGAACCCGCCTTCATGCTGCCCGACCTTCTCACCGTTGAGATAAACGTCGGCAACATAATTCGCGGCTCCGAAATGCACAAAGAGTCGCGTATTTGCACGCAACTGGTAATCAAACGATTTCTTGTACCAAACCGTGCCTTCGTAAAAGAACAACTGGTCCGACTGCGTGTTCCAGTCTCCAGGAACCTTCAACGTTCCCGACTTGTCAAAGTCGTACTCGATCAGATCGCTCTTCGTCTTGGGCTTCGCGTTTTTGAAATAGCCATTCGGATTGGGCTGATAACGATAATCGTAGAATCCGGATTCATACGGATCGACGATCGCTTGCCATTGCCCATCAAGGCTGACCGTCTTCCGCCCGTCGACGTTTTGTATTGGACCAGTTTGCTGTGCCTGGACCGCCGGCGTGATCACTGCACACAGCGAAACAAACAAAAGGAGTAACTTCATCGTGGACGGACTTTAACACGGGATCTTACGTCGCGTAACGGCGGACCATGCGCGCACAGAAGTCGGCGTAGTTTGCAAGCACGCGCGGTCGAACCATTGATCCTGGTTGGGTCGGGCAGCGCCCGATCTAACGTTCCCACTCTTTCAATCCTTCCACGACTCGCATCACTTCGCCGCGTTTCTTCTCGAACACCGCGAACATGAAGATGATCGTCGCGCCGGTCACTATTCCCGCGACGTACCACAACCACGTCCAGCCGAGGTTTACCGATGCGTACCAGATCATCGTGATGATCGATAACAACAGAAACACCGAACCAAGCAGCAACAGTCCGCGGATGCGGAATATGATCCCAGCGAACACACCCGCCAGCGAGAACGAGCCGAGGATGAGTGGAAGCCACGGCGAATTTGCGACTCCGTTAATGAAGATGTCCGCGGTTGACGATACGTAGATCGTAACCAGCGCGAGATATCGGATTCCCGCCATCTGATCTTCGCTGAGGTTCTTTTCGTTCAAATAGGCCGCGAGCAACACCGACAGCGCAACCGGGATCAGCCATAACTGCGGATGTTGCAGGAATTGATAATCGGGTGTGCGGTGCAGGATGTACCAGAGTCCCGCATTGCCGGCGACCGCCGCCAGCACTCCAAATGCGAACGAGCGCCGCAACACTGACAACAGTCCATACAGCCCGCCCACGACAAACAGCAGCAACGAGAAGTCGACTTCCGACGAAGCAAGCCAGAAACCCAAAACCGGCAGCAGCGGTAGAAACACTCCGGTGCGTTCCATTGGTTGCGCGAGTACGAGTAGCTTGCGTCGTCTCAGCGACTCGCTCGTCACGACGCCGAAATAGGCAATCACCATCACCGCGAGCGGCCAGTACCGTTCGATGAAACCGGTAAACAGCCACGGCATCGTGAGACGAATGTGCAAAAACAGCAGCGCGAGCATGATCTCCGCGACGTAGACGTATCGCATGCGGCCGCGCTCGGAAAGTCCCAACGGATCGTGGGCCGGCGAGAGTGCAAAGAGCACGCAGATGATCACCGCGGCAGCGAGTGTCAGGCCGATTGCGACAAGTGAGAACGGATGAATCCGTACTGCGCCAAAGTTCAAGTGGTAGAAGATTTCAGTTCCCAGACAGAAGAACAAAGCGATTACACCCGCGCCGAGTAGACCGGGTATGGTGAAACGGACAGCGTTGGACCATGCGGGCCGCAACTCTCTGATGCGTTCGAGGAAAAGCGCGTACAAAGCGGTGAATCCGAAGGCGGCAAGCATTAGGATTACGCTTCGATTCAACCACGTTCCGTTTACGCCGGGAGTGAGCCACGACCAACCAAATAACACGAGACCCGAAACCAGCACCGCGATCGCGAGACGGCGCCACGGTTCCGCGTTGTGCCCCTCGGCAAATTGAGCGAGGACGAAGAACTGCGTGATCACCGCCAGAGCAGCCGTCGCGCGCAAACCAAATTGCGGGTTTTCCAGTTGGATCATGAGAGCCAAACAACTGAGGCTGACAGTTGCCATCGTGGTGACGGCCGCCAACCACGCTAGCTCGGTTGTTTCGGGCGAGATGCGGCGAGGAATACCGGCGCGTACCGCCTGTTCGATAATTGTCTCGCGATATCGCCACAGCAATGCGACGACGAGTGAATACACGGCGAGGAGGATCGTGATCGACCACGGCATACGAACCGATCTCGGGTTGAGTTGATGAAACGCGATCGCAGCCCCGAAAAGACCCAGAAAGTACAGTCCGGCGACGGAGTATTTCGCGCGTTTGTCCCACAGGGTCCCAGCCATCAGCGCAACAACAGAGACAAAGGCGATCCACGTCAAGCTCGGGATCTCCAACAGCAACGATTCGGAACGCGGGGCAATAACGCTGGCAAGAATCACAACGAACAGCATCGCTCCTGTCGCGATCGCGACCACGTTGTGAAATGACAGAGCGGCGGACTGTTCTCTCCCGCGCAGCGGTCGCGCTCGTAGTTCGAGGGCGACCCAGAGGATGCCTGCAACGCTGGCGATGAACACGTTCGTCAACAGGAAGTTGCCGAGGCCCTTGTAACCGGTAAGTATGAACGTCCACCAGAGCGTGACCGAAGTGTTCAGCAGAAAACCTGCGATGTAGAGGTAGCGGCGGCGTAACGTTTGCCAGTGCAACGTCGTCGCCAACGCCGCCAGCGCCAACAATGGACCAATGGACCACCAGCGAGTCGCCTGAGAATCCGTAACGGTGCGCAGGCTGAGGAAGACGGCGATCGCACCGCTGACAACGCCGAGCAGCCTGCATCGCGACGCCCACCCGCCCTCAACATCAAATAGCTTGCGAAAAGGGGCAGGAATGTCGGCTGGGGAAAGTGAGGAAGCACCAACCATCGCCGCGGTAACGACCGTCGCGCCCACTGTGAGCACATGTAATCCAAGCCAACCGCTCTTCTCAGAAACGCTGAATGCGATCAGGCACGCGAATGCCCAAAGCGCACCCGCCGCTGTGATTGGCGATAGTTTTTGTTCGCGCGTTCTTGAAAACCAGACCAGCGCAACGAGCATCACGACTAACGACAACCAACCGAGGAAACTGCCCGCCGCAATCGTCCCACGTCCCACGAAGTCCGGTGCAACGACGAGTCCGAATGCCGCCGGCACGATCACCAAAGCATTCAGCAGAACCGCGAGACCCATCTGAAGCGTTAGGAGATTGCCGGCGACCTCTGCACGCTGCTCGTCCAATGCCGCGAGCCAGCGACGTCGCGTGCTCAACCACGGCAACGCATAGACCGCAAAGGTTATCGCGTTGAGTTGTGCAAGACGGACCAGCACGATCCGGTCCATGGAACCCTTCGCCGCCACCACCGCCAAAAGAAACGCAAGCGTGACAGTCGCATTGAAAAGAAGCCCGCCGAAGAAACTGAATTCCGGAATGCGCTCGCGTAACGCATAACCAATCATCACGAACGCGACGAGCACGAGCGGCACGCCGTAAGAGAAGTCGTCGTCAAACCACGAGAAGAAGCCGCTCACCGGCCCCTGCACCGGCATGTAGTAAACCGCTCGCAGCGCAGGGTAGATCGTCAGAACGAGCAACGGCACGACGGTGATCAGGATCAGCATCGTACGAAGAGCGCGGGCCGTCTCTTGATCGATGCGGGTCCGTTCGCGGTACCACAACGGTATCGATCCAGCGATCAAAAACAGCGCCGCAAACCAGCGCCATGCTGTGGCGGTCGCGATCTGCGGTTCAAACAATCCAGCGAGCAATGGAATCGCTGCTGAAAGGACCACGAGCGCGCCGAGCAGATAGACGCCGCGCCGGCGTTCCCAGTAGTTCGCCAGCATCGCGACGGTCAAAAGACCCAGCACGATCCACGAACCCAGACCCAGCGCTTCCTGATGCGGAAACCCGGCGACGTCAAATCCGGTGTAACCACTGCCCCACGCCGCCAGCTCCTGCGTCACGCCCGCAATCGATCCGTAAACCGCCAACAACACGAACGCGCCAACGAGTGCCCACGCCACGATTCGATCGAAGGAAACACCGTGGTCGAGCAAACGCCACGCATCGTTCAGCCAATAGCCCGTGCGATCCGCGGCGCCGGCCGTGATTCGTCGGCGCACGATGACCCGCACGGCGATCCACGCCAACACCAGAAGGGCAAGAACAGTTCCCTGAATTTGTAGAGCTGTCGGATGCAGAAACGCATGCGGCAGGTACGAGTACCAATCGTACTGTTGCAGCGTGGCTTTGATCGTCAGCACGACAGCGCACGTCAACGCGATCTGAAAGACGTTGAACAGCAGTCGATTGCGATTGAGCCACAGCGAAACGAGCAGGACTCCCGCGATCCAGAACACTCGCTGTGCCTGCATCGCCGTCTGTTCCCATTGGTTCGCCTGGAACAGACTGATCACTCCCAGCAAAAGCGAGACCAGCGCGCTGTAGTTCAGCGGGCCGGACAGAATCGCGAACCGCGAGTTGCGCGAACACGCAATCGCAGCCACCGCGCAAATCGTCGCGTGCGCGAGCAAAGCTGTTTGCCAGGGAAACGAAAGCGACAGCGGATACGCGAAGCCATCGGCCAACGCGACAAGCAACAGTCCCGATCCAATCCATGCCAGCGGAACTACCTTGTGCCGCCACGCAATCCAAAACGCGCCAAGCGCATAAATCCCGTAAACGATCCACAGCGAATAAGTCCCGCCTGCTAACTTTCCGAACCACGTCACCAGCACGAGGCTCAACGTGGCGATCAAGCCGGCAGCGATCAGGTAATACTCGGCATCGCGCCGCCGTTTCTTTCGCGAGAGCCATTCCGACGCCGCGACGAAAAGAACAAATGCGCCAACCCACGCCTGCCCGCTCGCCACCGTCAAACTCACCTCGAGCAGCGACATCACACGCAGGTTTTCCCAACTGATGTGACCGGTGAGGACGTGGTACGTCACAAGGTAAGCCAGCGCCAGACAACTCGCGGCGATCAGATGCGCCGCCGGAAGTTCGAGAGCGACGGCGAGCGCCGTGAAGATCGCGAAGTTGAGCATTGCGGCGGGCACGATACTGGCCGGATTGGGCCAGGCCAGGACCATTCCCGCCAGAACGATCATCACGCCTACAATGCCGAGCGCCGTTCCCGTCGTCCGCGCAAAGACAAGTTCTTTCTTGTTGATGCGTCGCCACAGGATCGTGCCGGTCGCCAACATCGGCAAGCCCCACAACGTAACTAGCGGCGCCAGGTACATCATCGTCAAACCCAGCGGTCCCGCCTTGTAGAGCAACAAGCCAAACGGCAGCAGTGCCGCGAAACTCATCGCGCCCAGTATCGTGAACACGGTAGTCGTTTCGCTCTCGTCTATCTCGCGATCCGCCAGGACCCTGCGCAATGCGAGTCCGACTGTAACGACGTAAAACGTGACGGGAAACGCGCCGAGAAATACCAGCAGCGCCGGAGCAGAGTCGGGCGACGCGAAATGTCGAACGAGCAGTTGTCCGATCGACGATCCCAACACGCCCGCGGACAAGACGTGCGCGCAGCCGGGCGTAATGACACGTCCAGCGAAGTAAACCAGACACAGGAAGATCGCGGGCGCCACCAACTCGCTTACGATCACCAGCAGGCCTGCGGTGTTACTGGCTGACACTGCCGCTATCGCAAGAAAGTTCAGGGGGACGAGCAGAGTCGCGATAGTCAGAATGCCGCGGCTGGTCGTCGGCAGTTTCCAGCGATGCTCCGTGTAAAGACCGATGCCAAAAAGGACCGCGGTTACCGTCGTGAAGATCAGGAACCTGAAAACCGGAATCTGCGAGATCTGCGCCCACAGGCTGACGACGAGGGCAGTCGAGCAACCGATGATCAGCAAGCCGCCGACGATCTCCCCCCAGCGAATGTTGCTCTCTTCCATGAAGGAGTTGAGCACTTCCGAAAAAGGTCGTCGTGGTGGCGGTGGTGGTTCGAGAGGTGGCGGAGGTTCGCGCCGCGGTGGCGGTGATACGGGTTCAATGACGATTTTGTCCGCTGAAGCGACGAGTGCTGCTGTGACAACAGGTTCCGGCTTCGGTGTAGGTCTTGGTGGTGGCCCAGGTTTGGGTTGCGGTTGTGGTTCGGGTCTTGGTTGCGGACGATAAGTCAGGTACTCACGTTCGTCGCGGATGTGGGCCAATAACTTTTGATAGATGTCGTCATTGATTTTCCCCTCCGTGTAAAAACGATTGAGCTGCCTCTCAGTTGCCGCGAGATCTTTGAACTGCTCCGCGCGCGGGTGTGGTGGAGGCGGCGGCGGAGGTGGAGTTGTAAAGAGGAAACTCCGCGACTGCGGCGTATCTGAGCTGCTGCCAAGGTCGAACACCCAGCGGACGATCTCCCTGATCACGACCCAGATTAAATGGCCAACCACCGTCATGATGGCCAGCAGAACCAACAGCACAAAGAGGATGAAAATCAGATCCATGCGTCTTCAGACCCTATCTCAGGCCGGTGACACAGACCGCCGTTCTGGTATACAAACTACGCCGAACAAGCCTAAACAACAATGAATCTTTTCGACGCCATCTTCACGAACGATTCCCTGACCGATCCATCGCCGCCCGCGATTCATTACAACGGGCGCGATATCACGTATGGCGAACTGCGCGCCAGAACCCTGCGCATGGCCCAGGCCATCGCCTCTCTCGACATCTCGCCGGGCGACCGCGTGGCCCTCCTGCTCAACGATTCGCCCGAGTTTATTGAGGCCTTCATTGCAACCTGTTCGCTTGGCGCGATCGCGGTGCCGATAAACATGTCGCTGCGGCTGGAGGAACAGTGTTCGATTCTTCACAACTCCGGCGCGCGTCTCGCGCTGATGGAAGCCGACATCTGCAATACGCTCCTGACACATGCTCGCGAAAGACTGCGCTCTTTAAAGAATATCTTGGTTGTCGACCGAACGGCGGAACTGGAAAGTCCCTCCGCAGACGAAGTCGGGGATTTGTTCTACGTCACCGAAGAAACCCTGCGCGATCCGCCAATCACGATTAATCCTTTGACGTGGTTAATTGAAAACCTGAGCGGCGGTCCCGTACCTGAATTCTCTTCCAACGACGATGCCGCCGCGTTCATTCTTTACACGTCCGGCAGCACCGGCGAACCAAAGGGCGCCGTCCACCGCCAGGCCGATATCTTCTACACAAACCAGACCTTCTGTCGCGAGGTGTTGCGCGTCACGAAAAACGATCGCCTGTTTTCATCATCGCGACTGCCTTTCGCTTACGGTCTGGGAAACAGCTTCACGTTTCCTCTGCTGAACGGAGCGACCACGATCCTGTGCCGCGAAAAACCAACAGCGGAAATTATCGCCGCCACACTCGCGACGGCCCGGCCGACGATCTTCTTCGCCGTGCCTGTCGTCTACAATCTGTTGCTGGACCATCATCGCAGCGGCCCAAAACTCGATTGTTCGAGCCTGCGACTTTGCGTGTCCGCAGGCGAAGCGCTTCCCGCGCATCTCGGCGAGGAATGGGAACGCGAGTTTGGCGTGCAATTGTTGGACGGCATCGGCTCGACGGAGTTGCTGCACATGTTCATGTCGAATCACGAAAACGACGTGCGTTACGGTAGCAGCGGCCGGATGATTGCAGGTTACGAAGCACGCCTCGTCGATGAAAACGGCGAACCGACGCCTGACGGCGTCGAGGGAAATCTGTGGATCAAAGGCGAGAGCGCTTCACGCTACTACTGGGAACGGCCGGAAGAGAGTGCGCGAACGTTTGTCGACGGCTGGGTGCGCACGGGCGACCTTTACCGCCGCGACAGCGACGGTTACTGGTTCCACATGGGACGAAGCGACGACTGCTTCAAGTCGAGCGGGCAATGGGTGTCACCGGTTGAAGTCGAGGGCGTGCTGTTGCGGTATGCGGGGGTCAGCCGCGTCGCGGTTGTAGAGGACTTCGATGCGGATCAACTTCCCTGCGCATGTGCGTTTGTAGTCAGGCAGGATGTAGAATCCGACCCTGTCGAGATTGAAAAAGGACTGCGAGAGTTAGCGGCGGCGGCGTTGCCGCGATTCAAGCAACCGCGGAAGTATGTGTTTGTCGACGAGTTGCCATACACGGCAACGGGAAAGGTTCAGCGGTTCAAGTTGAGGCAGTCGTTGCGGAAGGGTGAGCTTTGAGCGAATCATTGGCCATATGTCATTTGACATTTCTCATTTGTCATTTGGTCCATGACGATGGTGAACCCTAGAAATCAATATGCTTTTCTTGAAATAACAAATGAGAAATGTCAAATGACATATGACCAATGACTAAGAGCATCCAGGAAACCTTCGCCCCCGGGCTTGCGTGTTTTGGCTGTGGCCCGGCGAACCCTAAGGGGCTGCACATCGGCAGTTTTCCGGAAGGCGATGAAGTTGTCGCAGAGTGGCAGCCGAGCAAGGAGTATGAAGCGTTTCCCGGCGTGTTGAGTGGTGGGATCATCGGGACGCTGCTAGATTGCCACTGCAACTGGACCGCCGCATGGCACTTGATGCAGAAAGCAGGCGCTGACAAACCGCCGTGCACCGTCACCGCCGACTATGCCATCACATTAAAGCGACCTACGCCGAGCGACGAACCGGTACGACTCAAGGCGCGCGTTGTCGAGTCGACTGAAGACCGCGCGATAGTCGAAGGCGAATTAATCGCGCACGACAAAGTCTGCGCCACGTGTCGTGGAACGTTTGTGGCGGTAAAGCCTGGTCATCCTGCGTACCACCGTTGGTAAATCACGGATTTTAAGCAATGTTTCATCGTCCCCGTCGTCTTCGCCGATCCGATGCGCTCCGCTCGATGGTGCGCGAGACCCGTCTCACACGTGATGATTTCGTTCTGCCGCTTTTTGTATGTCCCGGCGAGGGCGTTCGCCGCGAGATCTCCTCGATGCCCGGCGTCTTCAACCTTTCGATCGACGAAACGACAAAGGAAGTCGCGGCTGCTTACGACCTCGGCGTACGAAGCATCATTCTCTTCGGCCTTCCTGAATCGAAAGACGAACTCGCGTCCGGCGCGTATGCGGAAGACGGAATCGTGCAACGCGCGATTCGCGCGATCCGCCAATCGACGCCTGACATATTGATCATGGCCGATACGTGTTTGTGCGAGTACACGTCGCACGGTCACTGTGGTGTCGTTCGCGGTCAGGAGGTGTTGAACGACGAGTCGCTCGAGTTATTAGCACTCACGGCGGTGAGCCAGGCGGCAGCGGGAGCGGACCTCGTCGGTCCGTCGGCGATGATGGACGGACAGGTCGCCGCGATTCGAACCGCCCTCGACAAAGCGGGATTTCAAAACGTCGCGATCATGTCTTACGCGGTGAAATATGCATCGGGCCTCTACGGGCCGTTTCGCGAAGCCGCGCAGAGCGCGCCGGAGTTTGGCGACCGCCGCGCTTACCAGATGGACCCGCCAAATGCACGCGAGGCCATCCGCGAAGCCGTGATCGACGCGGCGGAGGGCGCCGACATCCTGATGGTCAAACCGGCCACGATTTACCTTGACGTGCTGCGCGTTGTTCGCGACCGCTTGGAACTGCCGATGGCGGCCTATCACGTCTCCGGAGAGTACGCGCTGATCAAGGCCGCGGCGCAAAAAGGCTGGATTGACGAGCAGCGCGTAATGTTGGAAACCCTCACAAGCATCAAACGGGCGGGCGCAGACATCATACTGACCTATTACGCTCGCGAAGCCATCAGAGCGCTGGAGCAAATCAAATGACTACTACCCACAGATTACGCAGATCTGTGTTTGTCGTTTCGGGCTTGCTTGTGTTGCTCGCAACGGAGGCGCCGGCGCAATCAGGCCGCCGAACTCCCAAACCGACTCAAACCCCTGTCACCATTCCTGAATCCGAGACGGAGTCCAGACCAAAAAACGACGGGCGTGAACTTAAAAACAAGGTCTCCCTCGTTGTGGCCCGCGAGCACAGTTCGGACCGGTTGATCAGTGAAGAGGCGATCTTCTCGCACTTCGTCGCGCATCTGAACAAATTCACAAACGTAACGGTAACGGACGCCGGCGATCTGAAACGCGATCAGGCCGTTAAAAGAGCTAAGACTGAAACGGCGGCGCCGGTCGTGCTGGTCCAATTCGACGTCGACGAGTTTCAGGCGGCGACGATCATAGTCAACCCTCAGGATTTGGATGTGAAAGTGACGGTGTTCGCTCCACAGACCGGCCAGAAGAAGTTTGAAGGCAAGGTTTACTACAAAGCTGTTGGTGGACCAATGCTTAAACGGGACAACTGGCCGACCGGCACGCCGATCAGAATCACGACGGAAGCGGTTGGCATCGAAGCTGCCGAACAGGTACGCGACTGGTTGATCGTCCAGGAACAGAAGACGAAGCAGTAACTAATCCGCGTTAGTTTGTGTTCAACTGCTGATCTCGTCCAAGGCGGCGCCTAGTCGCTCGAGGCCGGCTTCTAACACATCCGTCTCTCCCGCAATCCCAATTCGAAAGTGTTGCGGCCGCTCAAAGAACCTGCCGGGCACGACCGTCGTCTCGTACTTGTCGCGCAAAAGCCGGCAAAGTCCGGTTACAGTTTCGCCGCTGCGCAATCGCGGAAACATAATCGTTCCAAATTCCGGACGCACACACTCCAGATCCTCGCGCGTATCGAGAAACGCATTCAGCAAAGCACGATTGTGATCCAGCAACGCTTTCGCGCGCGCAGCGATTTCCTCGATTTGCCGCAACGCGACGACGCTGAGACGCTCACCCGTATGCACTTGCGTAGCGCTGAAGAGATCGTTGAGCAACCACATCTCACTGGCCAGGCCCGGTTCGGCGAGGATCCAACCCGATCGCAGCCCGCTCAGTCCAAACGCCTTCGTCAAACTACTCGTCACTACAAAATGTTCGCCCAGGTGAAACGACGTCCGCGGCGCTTCTTCAAACAACGTCTCCAGGTAAACCTCGTTCACAAGCACACGCGCGCCCACGCGCTGCGCGATATGTCCAACCTGTTTGAGAGTTGACTCGTCGGTCAACACGCCGCTCGGATTGTGGAGATTGGTTATCACGATCAACCTCGTCCGCTCCGTGACCAGGGCATCGATCTCCTCCGGCGAAACACGAAAACCATCTTCAAAGCTTCGCTGAAAACGCTTGACGTCAGCGCCGAGATAGAGCGCTGTGGCAAGCATCGGTTCATAAGCGGGCTCTTCAAACAGTATTTCGTCGCCGGGCTCAAACAGTGCCGCCATCGCGAGATGGTTCGCGAAGCTCGTTCCCGCCGCAGTCACTATCGAGCTTGGATGCACTCCGTACCGCTCGCCCAGCATCCGCAACAGCGGCTGGTAACCATAACCTCCGTGCGTCAATTCGAGATCGTCCAACGACACCCGCAGGTCGCGAATACTCAGATTGCCCAAGCCACTCGTCGCCAGATTGAACCGCGACCGCGACTGCGTCTTGGCCCAATGCATGTAAGACGAGCTGTAAGCTCCGCGCCGCGCTGTCATCTGCTGCCCCTCCATCTCCAGAACAAGTACGCCGGTACGCCTGCCAGCATAATCGCAAGGCCGACCAGCGTGTTCGCCGGATTTTGAAAGACGGTATTGATCGCGATCAGCCAACAAACCGCGATGAAGACGATCGTCGTAATCGGATGACCCGGCACACGCGTCATTCCTTCGCGTTCGCTCTCGATCAGGCGCCGTCTAAAAATGAAGATACAGCACGCGGTCAGACCAAAGAAAATCACATCGATTGAGACCACGTAATCCAGCAGCGCCCCGTAATCGCCTTGCAGCGCCAGCACGATGGCCAGCACCCCCTGCAACACGATCGCTACGATCGGCGCGCGCGTTCGTGGATGCACTGCACCAACACTTCTGAAGAACAGACCATCCTTCGCCATCGCGAAATAAACGCGCGGCGCCGTCAGCATGCTCTGGCTGAGGAAACCAACTGTCGATACCGCGATTGCCGTCGCAATCGCCCGCGCGCCGAAGTCGCCGAGCACGCTGCGCATCGCATCCGACGCAGGCGCCGTCGAAGCTGCCAGTCCCGAAACTCCGAGCACGCGCAGATAGGCCACGTTCGCCGCCAGGTACAGCACGACCACGCCGATCACACCGAGTATCAATCCACGCGGCAAATTCTTGCGCGGCTCTTTGATCTCGCCGGCAACGAAGGTCGCAGTTTGCCAGCCACCGTAAGAAAAGATCACCGGTACGAGCGCTACGCCAAACGCCGTCAGCAGATTGACTGATGCTGGTCGATCGAGAAATCCCACAGTAGACACACGGCTATCGCCGAGTAAAAGTCCACAACCAACAAGACCTACCAGCGCGACGATCTTCAGGACCATCAAAACGCTCTGCAAAGTCCCGCCTGCGCGTACGCCAAGACAATTGATGATTGTGAGTATCGCCAGGACGATCGCGGCCAGCTGCGGAAAGCTGAGCGGAACCTGCGTCAACTGCACGAAGTATTGTGCAAACGTAACCGCAACCGCCGCCATCCCACCGGTTTGAATAACCAGCAGCAACACCCACCCGTAAACAAACGCGACCACCGGATGAAATGCTTCACGCAGGTAAGCATATTGGCCGCCCACGTCGGGCCGCACCGACGCAAGCTCGGCCCAGATAAACGCAGCCGCCAGCGCAAAAAGACCGCCGAGCAGCCACGTGCCCAGGACCAGAAATGGCGTGTGGACCTGACGCGCAACGAAGGACGGATTCATGAAGATCCCGGACCCGATGATGCCGCCCATGACGATCATGGTGGCGTCAAAGAGTCCGAGACGACGAGCGAGCTGTGGTTGAGACGACGGTTGTGTTTCAGACATCCGTGTGATCCGCTGTCGGAACACGGATTATATCTCAATGGACCAGTTCGTTATTGTCCATCGCGGCTTCTTCAGTCAGCCGTGTCAGCCACGACGGCGACCAGCTTGACGTGCTGTCTCGCCCTTTCGCCGATCGTTCACCGATGCCGCCCGCTCCGGGCAACACTCGATTCACGAGCGCCATCAGGTCCGCGGACATTTCCGGAAACAGCGCGTCGAACGTCACCGCCATCTTCGCCTGAATCGTGATGATCAACTCCGCGCGACCTTGCTTACACGCGTCGACAATCTGTCGCGCGGCGCGTTCTGCTTTGATCGAAGTCACCGGCAACGAGTCGCTGATGCTGAACCACGCGTACTCTTCGCGATGCCTTCCTTTGAAGTTGGCGTTGCGCGGACTTCCGGTTCGCATGAGTCCTGGACAAACTGTCGTCACAACGATGCCGTCTTTACGTAGCTCGGCGTTCAGGCCCTTTGACAAACCAACCAACGCGAATTTGCTGGCGCTGTATGGCACGAGATGCGGCACCGAAATCTTGCCGCCGATGGACGAGATGTTTACGATGCGTCCATCCTGGCGCGCACGCATCTCCGGCAGCACTGCCAGCATCGTGTTGAGTGGGCCCCAGAAGTGCGCGCGCATCGCGTGCTCGAAGTCTTCGCGCTTCATCACCTCGAGTGGTCCAACCTGGATCGTGCCCGCGTTGTTCACCAGCACGTCGATCTTTCCGAACCGCTCGCGAACGCGACTCATCATGTTCTCGACGTCCGGCATGTCGGTAACATCGCACTTCACCGCCATCACTTCAGCGCCACGGTTTTGCAGATCGTCGCTCGCCTGCTGCAACTCCTCTTCGTCGCGCGCGCAGATCGCGACGCGCGCACCATTGGCGGCAAATTCACGTGCAAGCACCAGTCCCAGGCCCCTGGATCCGCCGGTGACCAGCACCGTCTTGCCCCGCAGGTCGTATTCACTCATCTTCCGCCACAGGAACTTCCCGAGTACCACCGCTCCGAGCGCGATTGCCGCTGTCTTTAACGTATTGCTCTGATTGTCCGTAGTCATGTCAGTCATTTGCCCCCCTGCCTTGTGCACCTGAAAACTCTGGTTCGCTTTTCGTACGAAGTGTTAACTTAGCGAACAGAAGACGCAACCACGGTGCCGCCTACAGACGACGACAACCGAAAGCACGGATACGACGCAATCGTGATCGGCGCGGGTCCGAACGGGTTGGCTGCCGCAATCGAAATCGGACGTGCGGGGCGATCGGTTTGTCTTTACGAAGGCCACTCGACTGTCGGCGGCGGAGCGCGATCGGCAGAACTCACGCTGCCCGGTTTCATACACGACGTCTGTTCGGCCGTTCACCCGCTTGCCGCGGACTCCCCGTTTTTTTCGCAGTTGCCGCTCGAAAAGTACGGTTTGGAGTTCGTGTTTCCGCCGTCATCAGTTGCCCATCCGTTCGACGACGGCACGGCCCTCATCCTCGATCGTTCTCTCGACGTAACCGCGAAACGACTGGGAAAAGACGGTCCTTCGTACCGGCGCGTCTTCTCACCCCTCGTCGATGCGTGGGATTCAATCAAAGACGATCTTCTCGGCCCGATTGGCATCCCGCGACGTCCCTTCGCGATGGCGCGTTTCGGACTCGGTGCCATCAGATCGGCAAAGGCGTTTGCCCAGGCGAAGTTTAAGGAAGACAAGACGCGGGCGCTGTTCGCGGGACTCGCCGCCCACTCATTTCTCTCCTTGGATCAAACCGCCAGCGCAGCATTCGGATTGACGCTCGGCGTTTTGGCGCACAAACCGGGATGGCCGGTCACGCGCGGCGGATCGCAAAACCTGGCGAATGCGCTGGCCGCACATTTCAAAGAACTCGGCGGCGAAATCGTAACCGACCATCGCGTCGCATCCTTGTCGGATCTTCCACCCGCGCGAGCGATCCTGTGCGACGTCACACCGCGACAACTCATCGCGCTGGCGGGCGACTCATTAACAGCGGGCTTTCGCCGGCGCCTGGAGCGCTATCGCTATGGTCCAGCCGCGTTCAAATTGGATTGGGCGTTGAGCGCACCCGTTCCGTGGAAGGCTGCGGAATGCAAAACGGCGGCGACCGTTCACCTCGGCGGATCCTTCGCGGAGATCCTGGAATCTGAATGGAACGCGGCGCACGGCCGCCACTCTGAAAAGCCGTTCACGCTCGTCGCGCAGCCTTCGCTGTTTGACTCCACCCGCGCACCCGCGGGTCAACACACACTCTGGGCGTATTGTCATGTCCCCAACGGATCCTCCATCGACATGAGCGACGCCATAGAACGGCAGATTGAACGGTTCGCGCCCGGATTTCGCGACTGTATTCTCGCGCGCAGTGTCATGAGCCCCGCCGATTTCGAACTTTACAATCCAAACCTCGTCGGTGGCGACATCACGGGCGGCATTCAGGATCTGGCGCAGATGTTTCTGCGTCCGACCGTGCGAATGTATTCCACGTCCAAAGATGGTCTTTATCTGTGCTCTTCGTCGACGCCGCCCGGCGGCGGTGTACACGGATTGTGCGGTTTTCATGCCGCCCGCCTCGCACTACGCAAAAATCTCCGCTGAAATCTGTGGAACCCGAAATGCTTTTACGTTAAGTACCGGCAAGCCAGACGTACGCATTTCAGACGGAAGTGTGGAGAAAAAGCAGATGAAAACACCAGATATCGACGTTGACGATCGAACAGCAATCCCCAAAGAAGCGACCACGCCGCAGCAGTTAATGGACAGTCTCTTGAGGTTTGACGCCGTACCGGCGCCTGTGATTAGTCTCTATCTCGACGCGCGCGTCAACGAACACGGCAAACGCAATTTCATGCCGTTCGTCCGGAAACAACTGTCGGAACGAGTGAAGTCTTATCCGGTCAATAGCGAAGAGCGCGCAAGTGTCGAAGAAGACTTTGTGCGAATCATGCGATACCTCGAAGACGGCGTGCGCGAACCGACGCAAGGCGTAGCCTTGTTCGCCTGTTCCGCTTTGGACGACTACTTTCAAGTCGGGCAGTTCGAGGCCCACTTCGAACGCAATCGTCTGCTTGTTTCGGAGCGACCGCATCTTTATCCGCTGGCGCGTTTGATCGATCAGTTTCGACACTACGCGGTGGTCCTCGCGGATACCAACCGCGCGCAGATCTTCGTGTTCGCTGCCGGACGCGCAGTGGCGCAGGACGACATCGAGAACGTGAAGACGAAGCACACGAGTGTCGGCGGGTGGTCGCAGGCGCGGTACCAGCGTCACGAAGAAAACTATCACTTGCATCACGCGAAGGAAGTCGTCGAGGCGCTCGAACGTACCGTGCGCGAGGAACAGATTGAAAACGTGATACTTGCCGGCGACGAAACGGCCGTGATTCCGATCTTGCGGGAACAGATGCCGAAGGAACTGGAAGAAAAAATTATCGACGTGCTGAGTCTTGGAATCGATACACCCGAACACGAGCTGCTCGAAGAGTCGCTCACGGCGTTCCGCCGGCACGACAGCTTGACCGACATGGATAAGGTCGAACGTCTGTTGGGTGAGTTTCGTGCCGACGATCTGGCAGTGGCGGGTGTACCGGATACCCTGGCGGCGCTCTCGAATGGGCAGGTCGAGGAGATGTTGATCGTCGCGGCGGCTGATGGGTTGAAGTACGACGAAGAGGAAGTGCGGAAAGTGCTCCAGGCCTACGGAGCGAACGACATTGCCGAAACGCTCGATGCACGCGCCGTTGCTGATGAGTTGATCAGGCGGGCGAACCAAATGTCGGCGGCGCGAGTGACGTTTGTCGAGGATGCGACGCGACTCGAGCAACTCGGCGGTGTTGGCGCGTTGTTGCGGTATCGCATCTCGGAAGAGAACGCAGCGCCTTATGATCAGGGCGACGCAGTGCCGCGCTCGCGAGCCATTTCAAAATCAACTGCATAGACCAGGTTTAGGAGGGGAACGGAGTCATGTCAGACAAGGATCGTCAGAAGAAGGACCACGAACGTACGGACAAGAAGAACAAGCGGCGCCGCGAGAGTGAAAACCCGCGCCTGCAAACCGCCGAACCGCGCCACCGCGCCACGGCTGAGTCGAACCTGACCGATACGCAGCCCGCGGCAGCGAACAGCGGCAGGAGGTGACGCGAAATCCACGTTTTTCTTTTGCCGCGTGAGTAGCTCGAGCGGGAGATACATTGAAATAAGGGATAAATCCAACTTTTGACACTTAACGGGCGATTCCGCTAACCTTTCGCATTTTGTTGAAACCTGGAGGAAACGCCCGAGACTGTGTCAGCACGAGCTGAAGCGATCGTCACTGCCGGTTTAAGACCCGAACTTTTTGCCGGCCGTGGTGTCCTCACCAACAGCCGCACTCTGATCCTGATCACGCTGGCGATCCTCGTCCTGACGGGCTTCGGTTTTCGCATCACCGGCTTGAGCGCCGAAGGACTCAGCGAAGACGAACTCAACAAACTCAACGCCGTCGCCGACTATCGCGCCAACGGACTCACCGGCGCCAACGGCGAGCATCCGATGTTGATGAAGGCCTTCCAGGCCGCCTCGATCATTCTCTCCGAAAAGTGGAACAGTGTTGTCAGTCGCGAGAACCACATCGCACCGGAAACTGCACTACGATTACCCGGCGCAGTCGCTGGCGTCCTGAGTGCGATCCTGATCTATCTGATCGCAGCAGAGCTATTTGGCGTCGAAGTGGCGTTGATCGCGGCCGCGTTGTGGGCTTTCGATCCGACGGGAATCGGGTTTAGTCGCGTCGCAAAGGAAGATACGTTTCTGCTCTTCTTCTTTCTCCTGGCAAACGTGTTTTGGTTGCGAGGTCAACGCGTCGCCGAGAGCACGGACCGCAATCCGAATATTTACTACTGGGCGACGGCAGCGTGTTACGGCGCGATGGTCGCTTCGAAATACGTGCCGCACCTCATCGCGATCAGTTGGTGTTACTACTGGATGTTTCAACAGCTTCCGGAGACACGCTGGCGGCTCGGCAAAAAACGACTCCTAGTGTTTCTCGCGATCATGGGAGTTGTTTTCCTGATTCTGAGTCCGACGGTTCTTCTTCCGGAGACGTGGCGGCAAATGGGTCTGTTCGCCGGTGGGCAGCGTATTAGTCACGACGGGTACGAGTTTATGGGCCGGCTCTACACGCAACGTTTTATCGACTGGCTGAATGGAATTCCGGTTTACTTTTATGTCGTTTTCACGGCGGTGAAGTTACCGTTGTTGACAGTCGTCGGTTTCGTGATTGGTCTGCCGCTGTTGTTTCGTCGCAAGCTGGGAGACGGTCGATACTTTCTGCTGTTTTGGTTTTTGTTATGGGTGGTGGCGTTCTGTTTTCCGGGTGGGAAGTTCACGCGCTACTACACGACTGTGCTTCCGGCGGTGCTGATCACCTGCGCGCTGGGGATTCAGTTTGCGGGTCGCTGGATAGCGCATCGCATCGCGCGTGTTACATCGTTGTCCGCACTGAAGCATTACGTGCCTGCCGCTCTCGCCGTCATCGTCATCGCGGCGGCCGTTGTTAGCTCGATTCAGGCTGCGCCGCACTTTCGTTTGTTTACGAACAGCGTTGGCGGCGGGATGGATCGGGCCGGATACTACTTCCCGCATGACGAGTTTTACGACGCGAGCATGCGCGACACGATGTCGGAGATTGCGCTGCGCGCACAACCGGGTGCACGAGTGGCGAGTGAGAGTCCATCGCTTGCTTCTTACTACGCCGAACGCGCACAACGCACCGATCTGATCTGCGTCTCGCTCTCCGATCCTGACGCCCTCAAACAACTTCGCCAGGGCGATTTCATCATCATCGCCCGCGGCCGTCGTTACTTCAGCAACGACGCTCTCATCACCACTCTCCAAACGCACTCGACCCCGGTGTTCAACCTGAACCTAGGAGTCGTCCCTTCAGCGAAGATTTATCAATTGGATGAGAACTCAGTCCCTCTTGTCAGTGCGGCAGATTGATCAGTGTCGCAACTCGACTTCGATGGGCCGGGCGTCGTTGGAGTCGTAGCCTTCGGGCCAGTTTGAAATGTTTATGCCGTAGGGCCAGTCGGCGTCTGGTGTGACTGCGAAGCGAAGCGATAGCGGAAGACCACGCATGGCCCGTAACCGAAGGAGCCAACCAGTCAGTCGCCACTCCTGAACGATCGCCTCACCCGGACGTGTTTCCAGGGGAACCAGGCGCGATCCGCCGTTCCACCCGTTCACAAATAACGTCACCCGCGTCTTCACAAAACCATCAGGCGCATCGATCGGCAACACCGGCTGAATGTGCGCCCGCACTACGATCTCGCTCACGCGCCTGCGATCAGCTCGCTGCGGCACCGTGTACTCGAGAAACCCCGATCCATATCCCCAGATATAACCCGGCCCGCCGCCAATCTTTTCAAACCGCTGGGCCACCGCCATCTGCGGTTTGAACTGATAAAGTACCGACCGGTCTTCCCGCACAGTCATTTGGGGACGAATTCCATCACCGGCAGCACGGTTCCACGCAAACTGCCTCGGAACCAGATGTCGCGATGGGTCCTGCAAACGAGACGGCAAATCCACCGACTGCAACGCCGCGAACACTTGCGACGCCCGCGAAACCTCGCGCAACAGCGCTTGATCGCGCGGCGTCGAATACGTAATGCCGTATCCACGCCTTGCGTCCGGCGTCAGGATCCAAAACATCGCCCCACCAGCACCAGCCGCCGCATTGCCATCAAAAAAAGCACGGTACCAATCAACCTGCGACACACCGCGATGCCCGTCAACACTCATCCCAAACTCACCCATTACCAACGGCTTCCCCAACGAAAACGCAGCCGCCGCACGGTTCTCGATAAACTCCTTCAACGCCTCGGGCGAGTCGATAAAACTGTCGTGATCGTCGCGTGGATAATTGTGCACGTCGCAATAATCGATCGCCGGCAGCGCATGGTCCGCCAACCACTCGCGCCGGTCAGACGACGAACGATAACCCCACGCACCCGGCGTGAT
The DNA here is from genome assembly GCA_965649955.1 of uncultured bacterium. Lineage (GTDB taxonomy): Bacteria > Acidobacteriota > Blastocatellia > Pyrinomonadales > Pyrinomonadaceae > PSRF01. The sequence goes on along the minus strand of CBFGMX010000028.1, from coordinate 5,794 downwards.
CATGTGGTTCGGATCCAGAGACTTCAAATACGCACTCATCTCCGCAAACCACGCACGCCGCTCCGCCCATCGTCCGGTGAGCACCTGCGCTTCATTCATCAACTCCCACGCAAAGATCGCCGGATCGTCACGGTAGTAAACTCCGGTCACAGTATTCCGGCGCGTCGCGAGTTTTTCGACGTGTTCGCGGTAAAGCCGTCGCGTTTCAGGATTTGTGTAGAACAGGAAAGCCTTTTCGTTATTGATGCCGAATTTGTAACTGTCGTCGGCCGCATCGTTGATGCCGGCCCAGCGCAAGTACTGCGTCACGCCGCCCGTATCGCGCCACCAGTTCGTCAAACAAAGCTGAGCGTAAATACCGTTTTTCGCAGCTTCCGCGATCACCTTGTCGAGATGCACGAACGCATCTTCGTTCCATTGCCCTGGCGCGAAGCGAAACGGATGATGCCGCGGCCAGTCTTCAAAATCGCCGCCAACCGGTTTGACGTCGTTTGGTCCACCTTCACCAAACGCCCAAATACGCACCACCTTGATCCCGGCCTGCGCGGCCTGGCGCATTGTTTCCGGCATGCGCTCGCGATCTTCGTCGCGATACATGACCGCCACGTTCGCTCCTACAAAACGGAACGGCTTGTTACCAACAAAGAAGCGTCCGCCGCGCTGCCGCGCGAACGGGCTGGTTGAGCCTGCGCCGCTTTTCGCAGACGGCGAAGCGGCCAAAAATACAACCGCCGCGCTTCCCACCAGGATCAGCGCGGCGACAGCAAACAGTTTCTTATTCATCAACGGCGTCAGTTTAGCGCGGGCTCGTCATTCGAACAAAACCCATGATCGCGCAAATCGCTCCCAGCACCACAAACAGGTTGAAGAAAGCGCCGACTCCAAGCGCCGCCGACAGGTCAACCGAATTCTGCGAGACTCCCAAAAACACAAACACACCAAAGAGCAAGAAATGAAGGTGATAAATAATCAGGCAAACCGCTGCATATGAAAACCAGCGAGCCGAGGGACCAAAAGCAGGCGATCGCGCAAAGCCAAGTACGGCGGCGATCAACCAGGCAACGCCTCCGGCAATCAACAGCAACAAGGTGACCAGAAAAAAGTACCCTGGCTGCGTGGCGCGGAGTTGCTGCAGCATCAAGAGGAGTGGGAAGAACATTTGTCTGGAGTATCTCCTTCGCGGATTAGTTGTTCAAACAAAAAGCAAGCGCCGTCTGCGCACGTGAGCCGCTTTGGTTTGTGCACAAACGGCGTCAAAAATTGGTCGGGTTCGAGTGCAAATCTCTGCACGGGAAGTCAGCGTAGCGACTTCCGACAATCGGGATCGCCCGGGCGCCCGTTTACTGAGTAATGTGTATCTCCTCTTCTTTATTTACGTGGCCGAGGAAATAAATCAGGCCACAGATAAACGCGACTACTGCCAGCCCCAGCGCGATCCAGCCAAAATTCTGACCGCCACCGGCTTCCGGATGCGTCACAAACTTATAGAAGTAAAAGATCGCACCGAGGGTCGCGGCAATGCCGACGATTACCGCCAGAATGTCTTTCAGGCTTTTCATTTTGAACCTCCGGCCAGGAATATTATGAAGGTTAAGGAAAAAGCCGCTGTTTACTCGTTATGATGCGAGCATGTTAACGCCACGCCACAAGGGAAAGCAAGTCTGTTAATCCGCCAGGTTCGTAGCTTCAAATCGCGCTAGACGCACGGACAAAATTCTAAAAATTCCTTTGTTCACTTGAGTCCGCACACGGGAGGCGCGTATAAGCGAAACTGCCGCAGTCCGAATCTGTCAAGTTCGTGGCTTTAGAATCACGCGTTTGTCACCGGTCCGGCGCGTTACTTGCTCGCGATCGAAGTATTCCAGCAAAGGGATTGCGTACTTGCGCGAGACACCGGCGAGTTCCTTGAAGGTAGGGACGTCGATGAGGCGCTGCGGCTCGTGCTGGGAGGCGTAATCCTGCAACTTCCGTTGCAACGCTTCGACGACGTCACCGTGCATGAACATCTCGTTCTGGATTCGCGCCAACTTCTTGCCGTCCACGAGCAATTGGAGAATCTTCCGCGCCTGTGTTCGTTGGGCAATGGTAACGCCCGCGCGTTTCATCACGTCGTCGATCGAAGGCGCCTCAACACCGGCGGCGCGATAGACCTGTTCAATTCGCGCACTCATCTGTGCATCCTGTTCAGACAATCCGACGGAATGACCGCCCGCGCGAATGACGTCCTTTTCAGAAACTACGGCGCCCGAAGATTCCAACCGCGCAATCACAGCATTGAACAATTCCGGAAAAGAATGCGCGAACACCTTCTCGCGTAACGTTTCCCGCAGCATGCCACGCGCGAGCGGTTCGCGCTTGTGATGTCGTTCGAGCTCATCCAACACAGAACTGCTTAGGCGATCGAAGCTTTCGCGCGCGAGATACACACCGCCGGCGTCGATCACCTGCTCCGCCGCCTGTGCCGTTGCGGCAACGTTCGCAAGCACTTCATTGTTCCAACCAGTCGCCGCACCAACATCCGCCAGTCGCAAACCACGTTCGTCGGAGCGGCTTACGAACCCGCAGAACTTTGTAACCCGATCTTCCAACAGCAACGCTCGCAACATCCGGCGACTCTGCGCCATTTCCTTACCACGATGCTTCGCGGCAAATGGGTCGATGATCACGCCACCGGCAACGGTCTGCGCGGGCGAATAACTGCGCAGGATGAATCGGTCGCCATGTAGCGCAACCACCGGTGCTTCGAGCCGCAGTTGCGCCAGACCACCGGAACCCGTGGCAATCTCGGCGGGATCGTCGAGCACCCTTACGCGGCCCAACACTTCAGTCGCCCCGATATGCAAACGCATCCGCGATCGCGAGCGCACGCCGCGCGGCGCGTCAGGCAATACATCGATCCAAACGTCGACGATCTGCGTCGGGCGAAGCCGTCCGGACGGCGCGAGCACCATGCCCCGTTCGATCTGCGCTGTATCAACACCACCGAGATTGACCGCGGTACGTTGCCCCGCGTGCGCCTGTGGCACCGATGCGCCGTGAACCTGCAACCCGCGGACGCGGACCTTGACCGCCGGCGGCAGCAATTCGAGATCGTCTCCCTCATCGATCTTCCCGGAAATCAAGGTGCCCGTAACGACCGCGCCAAAACCTTTCATCGAAAAGGCACGATCGATCGGTAGCCGCGTGATGAAATCAGCGGAACGCGCCGGAACATTTCTTCCGATCTGCGTTAGTTTCGACTTCAGTTCGGCGAGACCTTCACCGGTCTTCGAACTCACCGCCACGATCGGCGCGTTTTCGAGAAACGAACCCGCCACCATTTCGCGCGCTTCAGCTTCGACGAGTGACAACATTTCTTTTTCGACGAGATCGCGTTTGGTGATCACGATTAGCCCCTTGCGCACTCCGAGCAGACGACAGATATCGAAGTGTTCGCGCGTTTGCGGCATGACGCCTTCGTCGGCCGCAATGATCAACGCGAGCACGTCGATGCCGTGCGCGCCGGCCAGCATGTTTTTGACGAAGCGTTCGTGACCGGGAACGTCAACAAAACCAAGCCTGAGATTGTCGAGTTGCAGATCGGCGAAGCCGAGATCGATGGTGATACCGCGTCGTTTTTCTTCCGGCAGGCGGTCAGGATCGGTGCCGGTGAGGGCGCGCACTAACGCACTCTTCCCGTGGTCGATATGGCCGGCTGTCCCGACGATGAGAGACGTCATTTCAGCACACAACCTATTTCGCTAAGATTTGTTCGTAAAAATCAATGTACTGCGGAATAACAACATCTGTGCGATAGCGAGTGATGGCCGATTCGCGCGCACGTTGGCCCATCTCGCGTCGCAGTTTGTGATCGACAAGCAAACGCGCGGCGTCCGCCGCCATCTTGTCGACATCTCCGACGGCACTTAAGTATCCGGTCTCGCCATCGGTTACCACTTCCGGAAGCCCGCCGACGCGTGAAGCAATCACCGGCACCTCGCACGCCATTGCCTCGAGAGCCGCCAGACCAAACGACTCCTGGTCCGACGGCAACAGCAGGACGTCGGACGCCGAAAGATAGTCGACAATGCGAGGTTGCTTGCCGACAAACGAGCAGTGTTCGTAAACGCCGAGACAACGCGCACGGTGCTCGGCGTTGGTCCGTTCACTGCCGTCTCCAACCATAACGAGCCGCGTCTTCACTCCTTTCTCAAGCACGCGAGCGAGGATTTCAACGCAGTCGACTGGCCGCTTCACGGGACGAAAGTTTGAAACATGGACCAGCAGCGGTTCGCCCTTTGGCGATAACGACTGGCGCAGCGGTTCAACTTCGAGCCGCTTGTAATCATGCTGGCAGACGAAGTTTGGAATTACCCGGATGTCGTCGAACTGAAAGATCTCTTTGGTCGCTTCCTTGAGGTAGTTGGAGATCGCCGTCACGCCGTCTGACTGAACAATCCCATAGCGCGTGATGGGCAGGTACGACCGATCCGCGCCGACCAGCGTGATGTCGGTGCCGTGGAGAGTGGTGACGACTGGCAAGCGGCGCCGGGGTTTCAGTGACTCCCGCGCAAGAATCGCGCTGATCGAATGCGGAATCGCGTAGTGGACGTGAAGCAGATCGAGATTTTCTTCTTCGGCGACAGTCGCCATCTTGGTTGCGAGTGCCAGTGTGTAAGGCTGGTGCTCGAACAACGGGTACGACATCATCTCCACTTCGTGAAAACGCACTCGTTCGTTCAACTCGGTGAGTCGAGTAGGAAGCGCTGAAGAGATGAAGTGGACCGTGTGCCCGCGGGCCGCCAGTTCTTTTCCGAGTTCGGATCCCACGATCCCGCTGCCGCCGTACGTGGGATATACCGTTATGCCGATGTTCATCGAAACCGTGCCGGGTCGTTTCTGTTTGTTTGGGAGGAACTAAGTTTAAGCCTCAGATTTTCGTCTTCCAAGTACAGACGGCCCGGGTCGACGTTTTTATCGCCAAAAAATACGTGAGGCAGGCGACCCTCGCTATCGCCTGCCTCTATCTCAACTTGACTCACCTTCTGAGAGGGGGGCAAGTGAGGGCGGGAGTATAGAACTGGTTTGGGAATTTAGCAATGATTACTGCAACGACTTTTGCGTTCAGTGAAAAGAAAGATTTAGCGTCGGCGAGGGTTTGTCGCTGGCACGCCGTTCGCTGACTGCGCAGACTCGCCAAAGTCGCTATAATGAGAGCACAAAACCGGTTTCAAACAGGGAGTTTGCGATGCCAAAGATCAGCGATATTGAAGAGACACCAAATCCGAATGCAGTGAAGTTCATTCTCCGCGAACCAGTGAGTAACGGCGTCGCAAGACAATATGGCTCCGCTGAGCTGGCCGAAAACGATCCGCTGGCGAAGTCTCTGTTTGATGTGGGCCATGTGGTTTCCGTCTTTTACATGGACCGCATGATCACGGTCGAAAAAGATGAAGAGAGTGATTGGGACGAACTGCTTCCGGCGCTTGCTGTACCGATCCGTGCGGCGGAGGCCGTGAACGGTGCGCCTGCTTCCGCAGCGGCGGCTGCTGTGGGGGGAGCGATCGCCGCAGTCACCAGCGACGATCCGCGACTGTTGAAGATCAACGAGATTCTCGATGAAAGAGTACGACCCGCCCTCATGGGCGACGGCGGATATCTCGAAGTGCTGGGGCTGAACGACCACACGCTGAGCATTCGTTACCAGGGCGCGTGCGGCAGTTGTCCAAGTTCTCTGACGGGCACGTTGATGGCGATCGAAGGAATGCTGAAACAGGAAGTTGATCCGGACCTCGAAGTAATCGCCGTCTAGTTT
>CBFGMX010000027.1:0-41376 GCA_965649955.1 uncultured bacterium | reverse complement strand
GGGCTTGTGCCTTTTGTGGCTCTGTTTGTGTCTCTTTGTGGTTAATCTTTGTCCCGAGTAGCGCGCGGTAAAAGGAACTGAAGTAGCCGTACATCGACGTGCAAGCCGAGATCACGACCAGCCACAGCATCGCTCTTCCCGCCGTATAAAGAAGCACCTGCCAGTCGTTGCCGGTTGTTGGACCACCAGCGACGAGATGCTGCCACGCCATCCGCAATTCAGGCACCGACCAGAACTCAATCGCCGGAAACGGCTTACCAAAATTCGCCACCGGCGGCTGACCGCCGACACTCGACACGATCAACAGCGCAACGGTAACAACCTGGGCCAGCATCTTAAACTTGCCCATCTTCGACGCTGATATCACGACGCCCTCGACTGCCGCTATAGATCTCAATCCGGTAACGGCGAACTCCCGTCCGATGATGATCACGACCGCCCAGGCCGGCGCGAGTTGATTTTCAACCAGCGAGATCAGCGCGGCGGAGATCAGCAGCTTGTCTGCGATCGGATCGAGGAGTTGACCAAGGCGAGTCACCTGCCCGCGACTGCGCGCCAACCGGCCATCAAAATAATCAGTTAACGCGGCTCCGAGAAACATCACCACGCCCAGCACGTGTCGCGGCACGCCGAACCAGTTTTCGGAAAACGGTGTCAGCAGGACCACGACGAGCAGCGGCACAATGAAGATGCGCAGCAGCGTTAACGTGTTGGGAAGGTTCACGGTAGTTGAAGTTTAGCACGGATTGTTTTTAATGGAACTTTCTGCACGCCTCATGTGAATACCACACATGAAGAAACTATTTCTCCCGCTGATTCTGTCTCTAGCCGTAACGAACGTATTCGCTAACGACGGGCGCGCCGAGGAAGTTCTCAAACAAGCTCGTGAAGCGATCGGCGGTGAACGCCTGCAAAAGATCGAAGGCCTGTACATCAACGGCCAATACCGCCGCGCCTTCGGCGATCGTCAAATGGCCGGCGATCGCGAGATCAGCATCTCTCTTCCGGACAAGTACCTCGTTGAAGACGCCATGAATCCGGGCGGCATGGCCACGTCCTTGGTCAACACACGCGGGCTGAACGGCGACCGTGCGTGGAGCGGATCGAGCGGTGGCGGCGGCATGATCATCCGCATGGGCAGTGGACCAGGAGGCGCGCAACTCACTCCCGAACAAATGGAAGCCGCGCAGCGACGAATGTACCAGGCGGAGTTCTCGCGGTATCTGCTCGCCATGATCCTGATGCCGCCGGCGTCGATGCAACTGGAGTTCAAGTACGCGGGCGAATCGGACGTCGAGGACCTGCCGGCGGACGTCGTCGACGTTACTGGTCCTGATCGGTTCTCGGTGCGACTGTTCTTCGACAAGAAAACCCATCTGCCGTTGCTGCTTAGTTATCGTGGACCAAAGCCACGAATGCTGACCGTCACTCGTCAGGGAGGCAGCAGAAATCCGGACGACATCAAGAAGGCCCGCGAAGAAGCAGAAAAGAAAATGAGAGAAGAAGGACCGGCCGTTTCTGAAGAGGTCGACTTCTTCATTCGGTTGACCGATCACAAGAAAGTCGACGGCGTGACGCTGCCGCACAAGTTTACTTTTCTTACCGACTCTGAGGTTTCAGAGGAGTTCGAGATCTCGAAGTATCAGGTCAACCCGCAGTTCAAAGCAGACAAATTCGAGAAACACTGAAGGAGCGCGACTCCCCCATGCGACTGCTTGTGATCCTGCTCTTGATCTGCGTTCCCTGCTTCGGCCAGACCAGCGCGACACTTGAAGTGATTGTGCGAGACCCTTCTGGCGCCCTGATTCATAAGGCCCACGTGCAACTGATTCACAATGGAAAGATCAAATCAACTGCTCAAACCAACCAACGAGGAGAAGCGCGGTTCACTAAGTTAAGTTTCGGTATTCATCAAATCCGGGTTGAAGCCGCAGGGTTCAAATCTCAGGACATAACAGATCTGAACATTTCAACTTCTTTCCAGCGTAAAGAAGTCTCACTCGAAATCGAGGTAATCAAGGTCGACGTTGAGGTGGCGGAAGACGCGCAGGTTCGTGCCACGAATCCGAACGCAGCCTCTTTCAGCAACGTGATGACCGCGGAGCAGATCGCTCAGCTCCCCGACGATCCAGAAGAGTTTGAGAACGCGATCAACCAACTCGCTGGCCCAGGCGCGCAGATTCGCGTCAATGGCTTCCGCGGCGGCAAACTACCGCCAAAGTCACAGATTCGCGAGATTCGCTTTCGTCTCAACCCGTACGCTGCCGAAAACCACGACGCGGGCTTCGGACTCGTCGACGTGATCACCAAACCCGGCGTCAATTCGTGGCACGGTTCGTTCAACTTCGGCTTTCGCGACGAGGCGATGAATGGGCGCCAAGTGTTCGCACCATTTCGCGGTCCGGAACAGCAACGACGCTTCGGTCTGTCGCTCGATGGTCCACTCTGGAAGGACCATACTTCGCTGTTTGTCAACGTGGACGGCTCGTTGTTCTTCGACGCGCGTCCCATCTTCGCCACGCTCCCGACGGGTACGTTCTCAGACCTCGCGTATCGTCCGTCGCGCAGATTGAACATCGACGCGCGCGTCGAGCATGTGCTGACCAAGACACATACCGCGCGTTTTCAATTTCAACGGAACGCGGGCGCGCAGAACAACCTCGGCGTCGGCGACTTCGATCTGCCCTCGCGTGGTTATGCGCAGGACCAGACTGAGTACATCGCGCGCTTTGCGGACTCCGGCGTGATCGGCAAGAAGTATTTCAACGAGTTGCGCGTGCAGGCGCGCTGGCAGGACACCAAGACGCGCTCGTCGAGTCTCGGACGCACGATTCTCGTGCCGGGCGCATTCAACGACGGCGGCGCCCAACGAACCGGCGGGCGGCGTCAATTCGATCTCGAGATTTCAGACAACGTCGATTACGCGCTGGACAAGCACGGCGTACGTTTCGGCGGACAATTCGAAGCCGGGCGTTATCGAAGCAACGAATTCAATAACGCCTTCGGCACTTTCCAGTTTGCGGATCTCGCTGCGTACGAAGCGGGTCTGCCGACACAGTACACGCAGCGGTTCGGAAACCCGCTCGTCGAGTATCCGCAGTATCAATTCGGCTGGTACGTTCAGGATGATTATCGCGTGCGGAAGAACCTGACGATCAGTTACGGCGTGCGGCACGAGTTGCAAAACCACGTTCCGGGTAAGTTCAACGTCGCGCCACGGCTTGGTTTCGTGTGGTCGCCGAAGAAAAATGGGACGATCACGTTTCGGGGCGGCGCAGGTATCTTTTACGACTGGTTTGGCGCACAGGTCTACGAGCAAACGCTACGCGTCGACGGCGAGCGTCAGCGTGATCTTGTGATTGTTGGTCCAGGCTATCCGGATCCGTTCAGCTCCGGAGCGCAAACGACTCTTCCGCCGAGCCGCATTCAAGCCGATCCCAATCTCCAGATCCCGTACATCATTCAGGCCTCATTTGGGATGGAGACGCAGCCGTTCAAACTGTTCCAGTTAAGAACGAACTATCAGTATCAACGTGGGGTTCACCTGCTGCACGGTCGCAATCTCAACGCGCCGGTGCCGGGATTTGGCCGGCCGGATCCCACCGTTGGCAATATTATTAACGTCGAGTCGTCGGCGTATTCGTCCGGTCACCGCTTGATGATCAATGTCGGCCCGGCGAAGTTCGTCCAGGGGCTATTCTGGAGTATCAACTACCTGCTGATGAAGAACACCAACGAGGCTGACAGCCCGTTCAGTTTGCCTACCGATAACTTTGATTTGCGTGCCGATCGCGGACCGTCTGCCAACGACCTTCGCCATCTGATTTCGGGTTTTGTTAGCAAGCGACTGCCGATGGGTTTCAACATCTCGACCATTTTTCAAGCCACGTCGGCGTTGCCGTACAACATCACGACCGGATTCGACAACAATGACGACACGATCATTAACGATCGTCCCATTGGGGTCGGTCGGAACAGTGCGCGTGGTGCCACGCGGTGGGAGATCGGATCGCGGTTGAGTTGGGGATTGAACTTCGGGCCTGATGCGCCGCAGACAGCAGGACCGCAGATGCGTGTTGTGCGAGTCGGCGGCGGTGACGGTGCAGCGCCGCCCTCGATCTCAGCAGGCGCGACGAAGAAGTATCGCTTCGAGTTGTACGTTCAAGCGTTCAATCTTCTGAATCGCGCCAACCTGAGTACGTTTTCCGGAGTCCAGACTTCCCCGTTCTTCGGCCGGGCGACCTCCGCCCAGCCTCCACGCAGGCTCGAAGTCGGCACACGAATCAACTTTTAGCGACAAACAGACGCCTGCTTGCCGCCCGAAAACCCGTCCGTTACAATGACGGGTTTTCGCTATGGCCATTGATCGCATCAGTGTTAGGGGCGCTCGACAGCACAACCTAAAAAATATCAACGTCGACATCCCTCGCGATCGGTTCACCGTCATCACCGGTTTGTCAGGATCCGGCAAATCCTCACTCGCTTTCGACACTATTTACGCCGAAGGCCAACGGCGTTACGTCGAATCCTTGTCAGCCTACGCTCGCCAGTTCCTCGACCAGCTCGAAAAACCGGACGTCGATTCAGTCGACGGGCTATCGCCCGCCATCTCCATCGAACAGAAAACAGTCTCGCGTAGTCCCCGCTCAACAGTCGGCACCGTGACAGAGATCTACGACTACATGCGGCTCCTGTTTTCGTCGATTGGAATACCGCATTGCCACATCTGCGGAGCGGCAATCACCCGCCAAAGTGTCGAACAGATCGTCCAGAACGTGCTCGGATTACAGGATGGGGAACGGGTGATGGTACTGGCGCCGCTGGTGCGCGGGCGCAAAGGCGAGTTCAAAAAGGAACTGGAGAAACTCGCGAAAGACGGCTTCCTGCGAGCGCGTATCGACGGCGAGCTGCTCTCGCTCGACGAAGAAATCCGGCTCGACAAAAGACGAAACCACACGATCGAAGCCGTCGTCGATCGGCTCTTGATTAAACCAGGCATTCGTGAGCGTCTGACCGACTCGATCCGCACCGCGCTTAAGCTGACCAGCGGCGCTGTGCTCATCTCGATCGTCGACGGCGAAGAGAAGCTCTACTCGGAACGAATGGCGTGCGTGAATTGCGGCATCAACGTTCCACCGCTCGAGCCGCGATCGTTCTCATTCAACTCCGCGTACGGCGCGTGCAAGCGATGTCACGGTCTCGGCACGGTCATGGAGATCGACTCGCTCAAACTGATTCCCGATGCCCGCCAAACACCTGAACGACTCGGCTACATGGGTACCGCCGACAAGCAAGGCTCAGCGTATCTGCGCAGCGCGCTGCTCGCGATCTGTAAACATTTCAATGCGGATCCCAAAACGCCGTTCGCCGATCTGCCGAAAGAAGTACGCGACGCGTTTCTGAACGGACTCAACACGAGAATAACTTTCACGCAGGGTCTTTACACATATCAAAACGAATGGAAGGGCGCGCTCAAGTGGCTCCATGAGCGATTGAACGAAGCACCGTCGGACAAGATCAGAGTCGCGCTCGAGGAACTGGTGTCGCCGACAGTGTGCGGCGAGTGCAAGGGCCAGCGTCTGCGTTCCGATTCGCTGTCTGTGCGTGTCGGCGGTCGAGGAATTGCGGAGTACACCGCGTTGCCGATCGACGACGCAATCTCAGCGTTCGAACAAGTCGCGCTGAGCGCGCGTGAAGAACAGATCGCGGGTCCGATATTGCGCGAGATCAAGAACCGTCTGTGTTTCCTGAAAACCGTCGGCCTCGGTTACCTGACCCTTGATCGCGGTTCGTCGACGCTTTCCGGCGGCGAGGGACAGCGAATCCGCCTCGCTACACAAATCGGATCGCAGTTGCGCGGCGTTCTTTACGTGCTTGACGAGCCGTCAATCGGCCTGCATCCGCGAGATAATCAAAAGTTGCTCGAAACGCTGTCAGCGCTTCGCGATCTCGGCAACACGGTACTGGTCGTCGAGCACGACGAAGAGACGATTCGCCGCGCCGATTACGTCGTGGATCTCGGACCTGGTGCCGGCGCACACGGCGGCAAGGTTGTAGCAGTTGGTTCGGCGGCGGAGGTTTCGGAAAACCCGGATTCGATTACCGGACTGTACATTCGCGGTGCGCGCAAGATCGAAGTGCCGCTTGTCCGCAGATCGCCAAACGGTAAGTGTCTGACCATTCGGGGTGCTTACGCGAACAATCTGAAAGAGATCGACGTGTCATTCCCGTTGGGTTTGTTGACGGTCGTGACCGGCGTTTCCGGATCGGGCAAGTCAACGCTCGTCGAAGATATCCTGTACTACGCGTTGGCTCAGCATCTCTACGGCTCGCACACGGAACCTGGTCCATACCGTTCAATCGAAGGCCTCGAACATATCGATAAGGTGATCGAGATCGATCAGTCCCCGATCGGCCGCACGCCGCGATCCAACCCCGCCACTTATACCGGGCTGTTTACGCCGTTGCGCGAACTCTATGCGATGCTTCCGGAATCGCGTGAACGCGGCTACAAACCGGGACGTTTCTCTTTCAACGTTAAAGGCGGGCGTTGCGAGGCGTGCGAAGGCGACGGCATGAAACGCATCGAGATGAACTTCCTTCCCGATGTGTACGTCCTGTGCGACGTGTGCCGCGGTGCGCGCTACAACCGCGAGACGCTGGCGGTGAAATACAAAGGCAAATCGATTGCTGATCTGCTGGATACGACCGTGGAGGAAGCTGCGCCGTTACTAGAGAACATTCCGCAGATAAACCAGAAGATTCAAACGTTGCTCGACGTCGGTCTCGGCTATATCAAGCTGGGCCAGTCTGCCACCACGCTTTCAGGCGGCGAGGCCCAACGCATCAAGCTCGCGAAGGAACTCTCCAAACGCGCAACCGGCCGCACCATTTACATCCTCGACGAACCGACAACGGGATTGCACTTCGCGGACGTTCACAAGCTGCTCGACGTTCTGCAACGGCTCGTGTCGCTTGGTAATACGGTGCTGGTGATCGAACACAACCTCGACGTTATCAAGTCTGCCGATCACATCATCGACCTTGGACCTGAAGGCGGTGAGCACGGCGGACGGGTGGTCGCGACGGGCACACCTGAAGAAGTGGCTCGATCGAAGCGTTCACACACGGGCCAGGTTTTGCGACCGCTACTAAACGGCCACTCATCTCGCAACGGCAACAGCAAAAAGATCCCGCCCGCTACTTGACCCATTCCAGCCTTCTGAATTATCCTGCCGTGGCTGAAATTGAAATCGATTTTCAATTTCGCGCCCTTGTTTATTGTTCGTTTTACCGCAGCAGGAACCCAATGTCAGAACTACACAGGAAAAAGAGGCGGGCACACAAGCGTCGGGGCCCTCGATATTGGATCGTCGCCATCACTGCGATGGGCGCGCTCGTGGCCTACTGCCCCAATAACAGCCATAACATAGTTCTCGGTAAAGCAAGACTCGGCGACGAAAACGTCGCCAGCGATCAGCAGCGACAGTTCCAGTTTGATATACCCGCCGACACGCTCGAATCCGTACTCATCAAGTTTCAAAAAGCCGCCGATATTCAGGTCATCATTCCGACAGACGCAATGCGTTCGCTCTCTTCCCCGGGCGTAACCGGCCTTTATTCACCTGAACAGGCGCTCCGCGAAATCCTGCGCGGTACGGGTGTCAGTTACCGGTTCACGGACAAGAAGATCGTGGTACTCGAGATTCACGCGCAAGCAGAATCAGTCGAAGTACGCGACGATTCACGACCCGTTCTCTCGTCCGTCAAGCACACCCAACCGATGCTCGACACTCCACAAACAGTCACCGTCATCTCCAAAGAAGTGATGGAGGAACAGGGAGCGACGACGTTGCGGGACGTTCTCCGCAACGTTCCCGGATTGACGATCACCGCCGGCGAGGGCGGCAACCCGGCAGGTGACAATCTGACGCTGCGCGGTTTCAGCGCTCGTAACGATATCTTTGTCGACGGCGTTCGCGACATTAGTCCGCAGTCGCGCGATCCGTTCAACCTCGAGCAGGTCGACGTAGTAAAAGGACCTGGCTCCGCCTACACCGGACGCGGTTCGACCGGCGGATCGATCAACCTGATCAATAAAACTCCCGGAATACGACGAACCGTCGCCGGCACACTCGACTTCGGAACGGACAGCACTCGGCGAGCTACTGCGGACGTCAACCTTCCGATTGGCGACAGCGTCGCTTTTCGTCTGAACCTGCTGGCCCATCACTCGGGCGTGGCGGGTCGCGACGTCGTGAAATTCGATCGCTGGGGCGTGGCCCCGTCTCTGACGCTGGGCCTCGGCAAACCCACGCGTCTCACGATCAGTTATTACAAACTAAAACAGGACAACATCTCCGACTACGGAATTCCGTGGGTCCCTGCTACGAACAACGTACTCGTGGACCATCGCGACCGCCCCGCCCCGGTGCCGCGCGACACTTTCTACGGCCTGCGAAACCGCGACTTCGAAAAGCTGAATTCCGATCTTGTCACTTTGAAATTTGAAAAAGACTTCAACGACGGGTTGTCGCTACGAAATCAGTTTCGGTTCAGCAACTCCTCGCGCGATTCGATCGCCACGCCGCCTCGTTTTGCAAGTAACAACTCGACTGCCATCAATCGCGAAATGCGTTCGTGGCAAACGGAAGACAAGATTTGGGACAACCAGACTGACTTCATCGCCCATTTCTCCACGGGCAAGATCGAACACGCCCTCGTGACCGGAATGGACATCGCCCGCGAAAACAACACTCGCGGCACGCGCACGGCGCCGAACATGCTCACGACGCTTTTGAATCCCAATCCTGACGACGTCTTCACTGGAGCGATCACCGTCAGTCCGATCGTCGGCGACGTAACGGCCAACTCTCAGGCGCTCTACGTATTCGACACGGCAAAACTCGGTAGCAAATGGGAACTGAACGCAGGACTGCGGTGGGACCGCTTTGATGCTGATGGAATCACGACTACCGGCGCTCCCGTTTCGCGTGTCGATCGCATGCTCAGTACGCGCGCCGGCCTGGTGTTCAAGCCGTTGTCACAAGGCGCGGTTTACGCTTCGTACGGAACGTCGCTCAACCCGTCGCTCGAAGGCCTGTCGTACAACACGGCGAACACCGTGATCGATCCGGAAAAGACGTACACACTCGAAGCGGGAAGCAAGTGGGACTTCTTCGGCGGGCGCGTGTTGTTGAGCGGAGCCGTTTTCCGCGTGGAGAAATTGAACGCGCGCACGCCGGGAATCCTGCCGGGTGATCCGCCGCAGGTGTTGGAAGGAAAACAGCGCGTGGAGGGCGCGGAGTTGAGTGTCGAGGGCAGCATCACCCGCGATTGGCGAGTGCTCGCCGGCTACACGTTCCTCGACAGTACCACGGTCGATTCAAACAACCCGGCCGAGATCGGAAAAGAACTGGTCAACACTCCGCCGCACTCATTCAACGTGTGGTCCACCTACACGCTGCGAAACGGTTTTCATTTCGGCGGCGGCGCGCGTTTTGTCGATCGCCGTTTCGGAAACACGATCAACACGCGCTTTGTCGACGCGTATTGGACCTTTGACGTGATGGCTTCGTACCCGATTTCGAAGCACATGGACCTCAAGCTCAATCTCTACAACCTGACTGACAAGCTCTATTTCGATCGGATTGGAGGCGGCCACATCGTTCCTGGTCCAGGAAGAGCGGCGATGTTGAGCACCAGCTTCAGATTTTAGGCATGCTGCTTCAGGTTCCAGATGTATTGACGGCGGATCAGGTAGCAAGCTGCCGCAAAATACTCGAAGCCGCTGAATGGATCGACGGACGCATCACCGCGGGCCACCAATCAGCCCGCGCGAAAAACAACCTGCAACTGCGCGAAGACCTCGACGACGCGAAAAAACTCGGCGACGTCATTCTCGGCGCACTCGAAAGCAATCCATTATTTATGTCAGCGGCGTTGCCGTTGAAGGTGTTTCCCCCGCTTTTCAATCGCTATCAGGATGGGCAATCGTTTGGGAACCACGTCGACAACGCGATTCGCCAGGTCACGGGCACGCCGCATCGCGTCCGGACCGATCTTTCCGCGACGTTGTTCTTCAGCAACCCGGATGAGTACGACGGTGGCGAGTTGGTTGTCGAAGACACTTACGGCGTTCACTCAGTCAAACTGCCTGCGGGACACCTGATTCTGTATCCGGCCAGCAGCGTGCATCATGTTCGTCCCGTCACGCGCGGAGTGCGAATAGGTTCGTTCTTCTGGATACAGAGCATGGTGCGCGACGACGGCGAGCGGACGATCCTTTTCGATCTCGACGTCGCGATTCAGCGTCTGATGAACGATCTTCCCGAACATCGGTCTGTCGTCGAGCTCACTTCCCTCTACCACAACCTGCTACGCCGATGGGCCGACGTTTAATCCTGAAAATCTGAAATGAAACGACTGCGCAAAATTATCTTTTGGTGTCATCTTCCCGTTGGTGTAACCGCCGGTATCGTCATACTTATCATGAGCGTCACGGGCGTTTTGCTCGCTTATGAAAAGCAGATCACGTCGTGGGCCGATACTCGCGGTTATCGCGCGGCACCGCCGGCCCACGAGACACGCCACCTTCCCGTCGAGACGCTCGTCGCAAAAGCACGCGAAGCACGTGGAGCGAATCCCACGGCGATTACGTTGAAATCAGATCCGGAGGCGCCTGCCGAGATCGCGTTCGGGCGTGAGACCAGTCTCTTCGTCAACCCCTATTCAGGGCACGTCCTTGGCGAAGGATCGCAACGCGCCAGGAGTTTCTTTCGGACTGTTACTGACTGGCACCGTTGGCTAGGTGCAAAAGGCGATAACCGCAACGTGGCGCGAGCAATCACGGGTGCGTGTAATCTCGGTTTCCTGTTTCTGGTGGCGAGCGGTTTCTATCTGTGGTGGCCCAGGTCCTGGAATTTGAAAGCGGTACGAAACGTCACGTGGTTTCGCCGCGGACTGCCAGCTAAGGCGCGCGACTTCAACTGGCACAACACGATCGGTTTCTGGTCCGCAATACCTTTATTCATCATCGTGATTTCGGCTGTTGTCATTTCTTACACGTGGGCGGGAAACCTGGTCTACCGAATCGTAGGCGAGACGCCGCCGGCGCCGCGCGCCAATCAACAACCCGCACGTACAAACAATGGTGAATCGTCTGCGGAGCCGATAACGAAACTGGATTCCGCATGGTCCGTTGCCGAGCAACAGGTGAACGATTGGCGCAGCATCAGTTTGCAGTTGCCAACTTCGGCAGCCGCGCCTCTCACGTTCAATATCGATCGGGGCACTGGTGGTCAGCCGCAGAAACGCGGACAGTTGGTGATCGATCGCACGACTGGCGCCGTCACGCGTTGGGAACCATTTTCGACATACACTCGCGGACGCCAACTCCGGTCGATCCTCCGTTTCGCCCATACGGGCGAGGTCGCGGGCATCGTGGGCCAAACGATCGCAGCTATTGCATCGCTTGGCGGCGCCGTGCTCGCGTTCACGGGATTAGCACTTGCTTTTCGCCGCCTCCGCGGCTGGGTATCAACACGTGCGTCAAAGCGCGCAGCCATCGGTTTGAAAACAGCCAAAGACACGCCTTAGCACGTGCTATACTCGCGGAACTTTACGACAACTGAGTTACGCGACACAGGTTTGCCTTGCCATCCATCTACGACGACCATTTACGACCTCTGGATCTTGGTAAAGTAAAGACGTATCCGCTCGCCTCACGGACGAGCAAAGTCAAACTCAACGAATTCGCCAATCCGGTGACGGACGACGCTTCTTTGCGAACGTTCATCTCGAGTTTACCTGACGTACTCGCGGTCCAATCTCTGCGCCAACTAACCGCCAGGATCCACCACGCGCGCGAGTTGAAAAAACCGATCATCTGGGGAATCGGCGGACACGTAATTAAAACGGGACTCGCGCCGTTGCTCATCGATCTGATGAAGCGCGGCTTTGTATCAGCCTTTGCGTCAAACGGCTCGGTGTTGGTCCATGACGCTGAGATCGCGATGATCGGTTCGACTTCGGAAGACGTCGACGCCACTCTGTCGGAAGGTATCTTCGGCGGCGCGGATGAAACAGGACAACTCCTTAACAACGCTGCTCTGGAAGGCGCGCGGGATCAGATCGGACTGGGCGAAGCAGTGGGCCGCGCATTGATCGCACGCGGTCCACAAAATCAAGATTATTCACTTCTCTGCACCGCGTACGATTCGAAGATCCCGTTTACGGCTCACGTCACGATCGGCGGTGACATTGCCCATTTTCATCCAAAAGTTGACGGCGCTGCTTTAGGTGCCACCACCCACACGGATTTCAGACTCCTGGCAACGCTTGTGAAAGAGATGGACGGCGGCGGTGTTTATCTCAATGTTGGATCAGCAGTGGTGCTGCCTGAAGTCTTTTTGAAGTGCGTAACGCTGGTGCGTAACCTGGGCCATCCATTGACTGACATCACGACCGCCAATTTCGACTTCATTCAATCCTACCGTCCGCTGACCAACGTCGTGCGGCGTCCGACTGAGAAGGGCGCCGGTCACGGCTATTCGATCACCGGTCACCACGAATTGACGATTCCGTTGCTGGCCGCCATGCTGATTTGCAAATAAAAAAGGAGGCCGCGAACCCGCGAACCTCCGACCTTGTTCTCTTCTTCTTGAGCCGCGACTACGGCTTTTTCTTGCCGCCGCGGTCTTCCTTCGGCGGCTTTTGTGGGGGATTTTGCGGTCTGCTGCCGCCTCCCTTTCCGTCGATGACTTTAACCGGTTTCTTGTCCGGTCGTTTGTCCTTACCTCTGCCCTGGGCAAACGCGCCGGTCGACACCAGTGCCGCCATCACTACCGCCGCCATTATTTCTCGTAATTTCTTGCTCATTTCAACCGGGCCTCCTCATGCCATGTTCCCGCGCATGGGAGGGAGAAAGAGATGCGCCGATTTGGGAGGCTGCAAGACAGGTGCCAGAACATGATAGCGCCGGGCGAGCGCATTTTGCGCGAAAAGTCTAGCAGGAGAAACGAAAATCCGCACGGTTTCGAGTTGCCTCGCACCTTATCGTGCAGATCTGAGATCTCAGAGCCGAGATTGCAGATCAACGTCTGACAGTAACGCTTAGCGTGCCGACGTTGCCGCTGGTGTCAAAACAACGAAGCGATATCGTGTGCTCGCCGGCCGATAATGAGCCGAAATCGACGGTATAAGTCTCGTGACCGCTGTCGGCGATGCCGTCGTCGGGAAACACGGGCGACCAGGCCGCACCATCAATGCTGGCATCGGCTTTTTTGATCTTCCCGGTCGCATCGTCAACCGTGAAAACCACCCGCACGGCCTGTCCCGTGGCCTGCGGCTGGCCCACAACTTTCACCGCCGGTGGAGTATTGTCGATGTCAACCGGTTCGCTCAGACGTTCACCGGTTAGCTTCTGTCCCGGCGGATTATCTGGTCCATCGGAAGCGACGACCTTGATCACATAACGTCCATCGGCGAGAGTCGCACCGTCGATCGTGTAAAAGTTGTCGCGCAACTTGTCCTTCAACAACCTGAACGTCTGCTCGTTCAACGCGCGATAATAAATCGCGTATTCCAGCGTATCGTTGTTCCGATCTTCCGCCTGCCATTGAAAGGAACGCGCCCCACGTTGATAGAAACGTCGCGGCGGAACCTGGGCCACAGGTCCAAACAACGAAGGGTCCAACCCGGAAGATTCTACATTCGGATCGACCGCGACTTGTGCTAGCTGCTGCAAGCCCACGCCAATCGGTAATGCACTGATCGACAAAACTTCCGGAGCAACGTTGCGCGGCAAGTAAGCCACACTTACGTCTTCCATCCGCGATGGACCACCGGAACCCGCGGCCCGTACCGTAGCACGCCACTGAATGAAGCGCGCACGCGGACTCGAAATCTGATTGCCTTCAGGGTCCTTGTAGGGAGCACTCCAATCACTCCAAGTTGCGTCCGGCCGTTCGCCGTTACCCGTGCGCGTCTGAACTTCGACTGCACCCGACCCACGCCACCAGATCCGCCCCCAAGACGCGGTGAGTTTTGCGTCTCTCACGGGCGACTCGTACGTGCCTTCAGCAACCAGTTCGTTACCGAAGCGAAACAGTTTTCCCTGATTGCTTGAAGCCGCATAGATCTGATTGTTCCTGACGAGAAGCGACGAGATCTGACCTTCGGGTGACTGCAGGAGCAACGTATCGCGTCCATCGTTTGTAACCGAGTAGATGCGACCCTTGTCGGCGGTTCCGATGAGCACACTGCCGGGTTGCAACGCGGGCGCGATCGAGAACGCGGTCACGTTCGGAGAACTCCAAACGACGTCGGTCGCGCCGTCCGGAAGTATGCGAAACACAGCGCTGCGCGCGTTTGAGACATCGCTGCGGCTTCGTGTCGGTCCGGGTAGTGCCTGAATCGGTGCGCCAGTTTCGTCAATCGCCGTGATCGTTACGGAGGTACTGACGGTTCCGCCTTCGGAAGGTTGCGGCGATGGAACAGCGGACGTCGACGGCGTACGAGCCGTTGCCGCCGCATCGCTCAGAGCGAGCGCGTAGATCGATCCGTCGGCGGCGGGCGCCAGCGCGTGGATCTCGCGAAGCTGTGTGTCGAAGAGTGCGAAAGTTTTCCCTTCCGCTGACACGCGGAGCACCAACCCGCCCGAGTCTGTGCCGGCGATCAGATCGCCCTGCGGTGTGACCGCCAGCGAGATGACATGCGTTTGATTAGTGCTAACCAGCAACGACGCGTCAGGATTCGCACCCGCAGCTCGCACACGATACAGCTTGCCGTTGTCGCCCGTTCCTACTGCCAGCGAACCATCATTCATCAACGCGAGCGACCAGATATATTTGTCAACCGGATCGAAATAAACCTCCGCCTTTCCGTCCGACGCGATGCGATAGACCTTGCCGTCCGGCGAAGTACCGGCAAACACCACTCCATCACGACCCACGGCGAGTGCCGTCACGTCCAGTTCAGCAGCGTCGTACAACAAGGAACCACTGCCGGCGGGCGTGATGCGAAACGTCTTGCCATCGTGACCCGTGCCGAGAAAAACATTGCCCTGGCTATCGACTGCGCTGGACCAGATGTAGGTCTGTTGAGTGTTAAAGACCTCACTTAGTCTTGGCGCGAGCATCAACACGCCCGTGTCGCTGATCGAGACGCCACGAGCATCTCCTTTCAGAAGCTCCACGCGGCCGCTGGTTTCCCAAATCGCCGGTTGTCCGGCCTGCGCTGCGACGAATGAAACGAGTAAAAGAAGAATGGTTGTGATGACGGTGATGCGACGGGTCTGTTTGCTGATCATCGTTTGGTCAGTTTCCTATGTACTTAGCGTAGAGTGAGCGAGCGGTAGCAATCTCGTTTGTGCCACGGATGATTGAGCGTGCGTCTTGGAAAACAGTGAGTTCGAAGTTTCCGGTCCGAAAACGCAGGAGATACTCGTTAAACTTCACTTCTCCGGCGCGACGCAGCCGTTCGGCAAGTGATGCGAAATTCACGCGCGTCGGCTGCGACGGCGAGATCTGAATCGCATCGCGCCCACACAGCACCGCGGCCGCTTCGTGCGATTCCGGCGCGAGCGTTTCGTAAATCCCCAATCCGCAGACACGACAGTCGGAGCGCGGCGCGCCCGGAGCGATCTTTCTCCATTCGTTCCGCCACACGTCAAACTGCATCAACGAACCGTGAAGATCGTCGATCCGCCCCGTCAACATCTTAAACGCCTCACTCACCTGAACGGCCGCGACGATGTTGATGATCGGCATGATCACACCGGCGGTGTCGCACGTCGGGGCACTCGCGGCGGGCGGCGTTTCTTCAAACACACAGCGCAAGCACGCGGTTTGATGCGGGCGAACGGTCATCGTCACGCCGTACGAACCGACCGCAGCACCGTAGATCCAGTTGACGTTGTGCTTCACGCAGGCGTCGTTGATCAGGTAGCGAGTGGCAAAGTTGTCGGTGCCATCGACGACAACGTCACAGCCTTCGATTAACTGTTCGATGTTTGAATGATTGACGTCCGCGATGTGGGGTTCGATTTCGATTTCAGAGTTAATCGCGCGCAGGTGATTGGCGGCGGCGATCGCCTTTGGCAGCCGATTCTCGGCGTCGCTTTCAGTAAACATGGTCTGCCGCTGGAGATTGGAAGGCTCCACGAAATCGCGATCGACGATCCTCAGCCGTCCAACACCGGCGCGGCACAGTGCCTCAGCTTGCGCCGTTCCCAACGCGCCGCAGCCGACAATTAGGCCACGCGCCGATAGCAAGCGGCGCTGCCCTTCTTCGCCAATTCCGTTGAAAAGAATCTGTCGACTGTAACGGTCGTTCACTGCGTTTCAGTATAGCAGTGAACGACCCGATTACATGGATTAGGCCTGCGGCTGGTAACTCGGCGAGATGTTGTAGCGCTTGATCTTGGCGTTGAGCGTGGTGGGTTTGAGACCAAGGAGCTTGGCCGCGCGAATCTGGCTGCCGGAAGTCCTCCCCAGGGCAGTGCGGATGAGATTGACTTCGAATTGCCGCACTTCGTCCGAGTAGCGTGCGCCGCGCTTGATATCGATTGGCCGGGAGATAGCAAGTGATTCGACCTCTTCGAGGAGTTGCAGCACCGTCTCGCGCAACGTATTTAGCCGGACCTCGACGTTCGCCCCGCCATTGTTTTCACCGCTGGATCCGTTGGGTTCGTGTTCTAAAGTTGACTCGCTGTACATGACTCACCTCTTCATAAATAAAACCCGGGGAGCGTGATTGAATAGTCTCAAAGGTCAACAAACAATAGGATCAGTCTGTGACGGAACGGCTAATTTTTGTGATGGATCGGCCACGATGGAGGATTAACCATGATTCTAGAGACCGTTGCCGACGGCCTCCTGCAAATTTGCCCGGTAATTACGACTCAAAGCGAGCTGCTTACCGTTTTCCATGATGATGCGATACTCGCCATGAAACCACGGCTGCATCTCCTTGATGCGATCGATCTTCACGATCGCGGACCGGTGAATTCGCAGGAACTGCTTCGGATCGAGCTGCTCTTCCAAACTGCTAATCGTCTCTCGTAGCAAGTAACCTTTCTGGTGGTCGTAAACGCGGACGTAGTTTCCCTCAGCCTCGATGCAGTGAACGTCCTGGACGTGCAGAAAGAAGACGCGCCCGCCGTTCTTGATCACGAGTCGTTCGAGATAGCGCGGCCCGGCTTTCAACTCTTCGAGTAAGGCGAGGATGTCCTGATCGCGACGGGTGGTGCGGTCGGTTTTGATCTGCGACTTCGCTCTTTGCCACGCGCCTTCGAACCGTTCGCGATCAAACGGCTTGAGTAGATAGTCGAGCGCGTGGACTTCAAATGCGCGGACGGCATACTGATCGTACGCCGTCACAAAGATCACGTACGGATGCGAGTTGGGATCGAGTGACTCGAGGACTTCGAAGCCACCAATCTCCGGCATTTGAATGTCGAGAAAAACGATATCCGGCGCAGACGATTTGATCGCTTCGACGGCCTCACGTCCGTTTACGCATTCGCCTACAATTTCGACTTCCGAATCGCTCTCGAGCATCTCGCGAATCATCTCGCGTGCGAGTGGTTCGTCGTCGACGACCAACGCTCGAATACGAGTTGCGTCCGTCATCCTGGGCCCCCAAATGAACGCTTCTGCTGAAACACGGCGACGGGTGAAGGTGAGATTCACACGTATCAGATAAACACCGCAATTGAATCACTTATGGCGCAAATGAGCGTCAACGAGATTCACTCGTTGTTACGATCAACTTCGCTATAAGGTTCTATGTACGATCAGCTTTGGATGGTGAACGAGAAAATGAAGCGCCGATGCAACTTCATGAACGTTGATGTCGAGGGATTTCGATCGAAACTATCAAACCTCCCGAGGGACGATTGATCATTTCGAAACGCGCGGCGGTTCCGTAAAGGCCAACAAGGCGTGCCTGAGTGTTCGCAAGACCGAGTCCTTTGCCGCGACGCATCTCGAGTGTGCGATCCACGTGCAGACCGGGACCGTTGTCTTTCACCTCGATATGCACCGCGCCGTTTCGCGGTGCGGCAGTGATCTCGACGTGACCGGAACGACTGTTTACGACCGCGTGCTTCATCGCGTTCTCGACGATGGGTTGCAGGATGAGGTTTGGAACTCGAGCGTCGAGCACCGCGGGATCGATCTTGATGTCGGTGGTGAGACGATCCTGAAACCGGATACGCTCGATCTCCAAATATCCGTTAAGAAATTCAATTTCCTGTTGCAGCGTGACTTCCATCGAACCGGAGTTTTCCAGCGTGAGGCGCAGAAAGTCGCCGAGCCGGGTGATCATTTTGCGCGCGCCTTCGGTGTCTTTGCTCAGTAACGCGGAGATTGAGTGCAGGGTGTTGAAAAGGAAATGGGGCTGCACCTGCATCTTCAAGGCTTCGAGCTGCGATTGGACAAGCTGCGTGCGCAGTTGCGACGCTTGTAGTTCGCCTTTGCGGTAGCTGTTGTAGTAGTTGAAGGCGTGACTCATCAGCAGAATCAGCCAGTAAACGAGCAGCCAGCGGTCGAGGTTGGGATAGAGATATCCCATCAGTCTCAGCGGCGTGATCGAGCTCGCTCGACCGGCCAGGATCATGTAAACGACGAAGTGAAGCGAAATGAGCACGGTGACGAGCACTAAACTGAATAGAAAGTGAAGTGCGACTTTGCGAAGCCACCGGTTTCGATCGATGCAGAAGCGGCGGGCGAGCCACAGGACTAGCGGCGTTACAAGCGCCCACAGATAGCACGCTGATCCCTGAACGAGAAACGCTCGCTTATATGGGATTGGTTGGCGCTCTGAGTAGTACATCATGAAGACCTGCGTACTGAAGAAGAGCGCTACGATCGTCCAGAGTCCCCAGATAATTCCGAGCCGCGCGAGTCGTTTGAGAAACGTTCGCCGACGACCCTTATCCTCAGAGCTTGACGGTCGACAGTCCGAGTTTCCGGGTTTGGGATCGGAGGTTCCGGGATTGTGGTCCGAGATTGCGGGCGTCGACGTCATACACTTTCGCTGTCTTTTTGAACTAACGTGGGCACGGGAGGTAACGATGTAATCCCGAGCGTATATCGTTTTATTAACACCAGCCGGGAATATTTTGTGACCAACGGGACGGATTTACCCACCAAGCGGCCTCAAGAAAGAGACGGCGAGACAGAGCCACGCCTAACATCAGGCGGTGAAGGCGGAACGATCCGACAACACAAAGCTCGCATACGAATAGAGCGCCGGCAATAGTTCAGCAACAGATGCTTCAGGGCAAAGTGGCTAACTGAGCAACGGTCGTGAGGGGTTCTTCGAGTTGTTCGGTCGCCGTCATGCGGGTGACGGCTTCGATCTGGTCGCGACAGATGTCAACGACGTACGCTGTGTTCTTTACGCTCAGTTCCAGATCGTGACCGTCGTCGGAGAGCACCCATTTGTTGTTGTCGCTACGCACGAGATGACCCAACTCGTGCAACAGCAAAGCGGCGCGAGTCTGCCGCGTGTTCGGTTGAAAACTCGCAATGCGCGGGACCCGATGTTCGGACGGCGTGTTGCCGCGATAGAACGATCCGGCCATATTGATCTCCGCTTTCTCGAACATGCGAAACGAGAACCCGTTAACAGCATTGCGATAGATCGTAGTCGGCCCGCTCATGCGAACTGCAATGTGACGATCGAGATAAGCCGGGCGCAGCACGCGCATCAACTCGTTTAGCGCTTCTACCGCCACTGCTCCGCCATACAAACGACTGCACGCATTATCGTCGCGCAAGATCGTAAACACGTCGAGATATGCCTTATCGAGTTCGTTCAGCTTGCGCTCATCCTTCGACACGATCGCCAGCGCGATTCGCGGAGTGACCAGCAAATTAATCGGCGCCGATCCAGCGAGAGCGATTGGGGCGGCCGACAGGACGACGAGAATAACGACCGTTCTCTTCACGATTGCACCTCATATGTTTCGTGCGAAGACCGCGACGGGGCCTTGCCAAAGTCAAAAAGGCTTTGGAGCAACGGGAGCAACGTGTGCGTGAATGTACGTGTAGGCTAATAACTGCGACTGAGGTTTGTGACGGAGAGGTGAGCTTTTGTGACGGGGCGGCTCGAAGGTGCTACTAAAAATCAATGGCCCAATGCAGCGGCCGCGGATTCGTACATCTCCGTAGAGGAAGGCGATTGGCCGGTCCATAATTCAAACTGATTTTTGGCTTGAGCAACCAACATTTCGAGTCCACGCACGGTCTTGCAATCTGCCTTGCATGCTTCTTTCAACAAGCGCGTTTCGATTGGATTGTAGACGAGATCGTAAACACAGCCGGCGCCGGCGAGCTGTTCCGCTGTCGCAGGAGCTTGATCGATCGACTCGCCTGATCCGAGTGGCGTTGCATTGATCACGAGATCGTAACCGGCATACGAAGCATCAGACAGCGACGCGTACGAAACATCAAACTCCTTTCCAAGCGCATGGGCCTTTTCGACGTTGCGCGCGAATATCGTCACGTTCGCTTCGTTTTTCAGCAACGCCCACGTGGCAGCACGCGCGGCGCCTCCCGCGCCAATCACCGCCGAACGCAGACCGCGTAACGAACCCATAACCTTCAGCAGCGGCTCAATGAACCCGGAGGCATCGGTGTTGAATCCGCGCAGCTTGTCGTTGTCGACGACGACGGTGTTCACTGCGCCGATCTGTTTCGCATCGGGTTCAATCCAGTCGAGAGATTCAAGCACTTTTGATTTGTGAGGAGCCGTGACACTCAACCCGCGCAACTTCCACTCGATCTCTCTCGTGCGCGGATGGACCATCCGCTTGAAAAACGACTGCACATCGCGAACTTCAAGCGGCAAGTAAACACCATTAATTCCTGCCGCGCGAAACACTGCGTTATGCATGTGCGGCGAGACTGAATGCATTACCGGCAGTCCCACCAGGCCGCAGATCATTGTCTCTTGATCGATGGTGTCGACGTGATAAACGGAGCGTAGTTTTTGCGTGGTGATCTGACCCGGCGCGGTCGCCCTCTCTTCCGCCAATGCGGCATACGTCAGGAATGAGCCGCGTGACGGACCGAGTATGCGCGTCGGCAGTCCGGCGTTGCCCATCGCGATCGCTATCAGGTGGCGGCCTTCCGTTCGCGCACGATCGAGCAGTTGAAAAACAGGAATGCAATCGACGATGTCGTCTGCGTGTACGGCGATCTTCAAAACGCGAGCGGGCGTCGCAGCGAGTCGTTCATAAACCTTCGTGAGATCCTTGGGAACCCCGGAAAAGTCGTGATGGGACACGATGACGTTCGACCAATCAGCATGAGTCGCGAGGACGACTTCACTCGCGAGGTCGGCTTCGAGGTCCCACCATTCTGTACGCGCCGCCGTCTTCCAAAACGACTGCCGCGCCTCGTGATCTAACTCGCGATGTCCGCCCTGTTGACTGGGACGAAACGTCAGAATCACGGGACGCGACAGACGATCCAGTACGCGCTGCAAATCTTCTACCGCGCCGAGACAATCAACGCGCAATTCCACAACGTCAGCCGATTCGCTTGCCCGAACGGCTGCACTCTCGAGCGCTGCTACAGTCTTTTCACAAACGGCAACACAGATCCGAGTCATCTGTGTTCTGACGTGTGCGACGTGAGGTGGCGTGTCGTTCCCTCGGTGACACTGGGCGCCGGTGGCATAAGGTGTTCAGTCGCGCGCACGGGCGGAGGCAACACAGGGGTCGAGCGAGTGGGTCGTTCTTTGAGACGCATGTATTGCGCGATCCCGGTACCCATCATCATAGCCGCCGGTATCAACATCCAGAACCACCAGCCTGCTCCGATCGTCCGCGAAAGCGCGATCGCGATGAACACGAATGCTATTCCGAGAAAAAGGTTTTTAAAAGCACTTTCGAGTGTCAGCTCTCGACGCCGGCGGCCCGGTTTGAAACAGGAGGTCTCCTCGGCGAGACTTTTCTCTTCCTCCGGTCGCGTAATCTGTCCCGTCAAGGCTTGCGGCACGAGACTGATATTGGCCCCGCATGTGCGACAAAAACTGGCGCCGTCGAGATTCTGTGTTGCGCATTTAGGACAGAACATTTGTTTCTTGCCTCAACTTTGATTGCGTTTGCCGGCCGCTAACATTCTCTGGCGGCGTGCCTCGTAAAGCAAAACGCCCGCGGCCACCGAAACGTTCAATGATTCCAACTTGCCGTAGACCGGAATGCGAACCAGCGTATCGCAATGTTCGCGAACCAGCCGGTGCAGGCCGTGTCCCTCGCTGCCGAGGAAGATCGCACCGGGGAGCGTCCAATCCCAGTCCGTGTATGACTGCCGCGCGTCTCCAGCAGCACCTACGACCCAAATGTTACGTGCTTTCAACTGCTCTATCAATCTAACGAGATTAGTAACGCGTGCCACGGGAACATACTCCAACGCGCCGGCCGCAACTTTCGCGACCGCGCCCGTCAGGCCCACCGCGCGCCTTTCAGCGATAAAAACCCCGTGAACTCCCGCACACTCGGCGGTACGCAAAATTGAACCCATGTTACGCGGGTCCTCGATCGCGTCCAAACCCAATACCAATGGAGGGTCCGGGGTTCCGATCTTAGCCTCCAACGCATCGAGTAACTCGTCAGCGTCGGCATATCGCGCGGCCGCAATCCTGGCGACGACGCCCTGGTGCCGCACCTCGCCGAGAGTCCGATCGATATCCAACCGCGGAACACGGTGGACCGGCACGCCCTTCTGCCGCGCGAGTTCAATCAGCGACTTCAAACGATCGGGTCTCGCGCTTTCGAGAATCGTAATCGTTTCAATCTGTCGCGTGCCGGCACGCAGCGCTTCGACAACCGCATTCACGCCGTAGATCAAATTCAATGAATCAGGCATCGTGGTTGTTAACAGGAAGCGAAGGTTGCAAATGAAAGTAGCGAACCAGCCGGGAGTAGCGTGTGAACTGGCTCTCGTTGCTGTTGACGGTGGCCATTCCGACGCTCAACTTGCCGGGCCGTTCACGCCGCCAGCCGCTGGATTGCGTCTCCGGTTGCGGGCCCCACACCAGATCCAACGTGTGGCGTAGTCTTTTATACGAGTCGTCGAGCTTCGCGTGTGCTGCTTTCGAAACCATCAGTTGTTGCAACCGCAGGATGTTTTCGTTTGCTATCAGCGTCTTCTTATCACCGAGACACGAGAAGTCGAAGCCGTTCGCGCCAACGCGCCACGTTTCCGAATGCCCGGCACTGTAAAAGTCGATCACCGCTTCATCACTCGAAAACTCGCTCGACCGAACGATCTCGTTTTCGGCGCGACGCGTCTTTCGCTCCTGAATCTCAAGTCGTCGAACAAACAACCGTGCGGTGACGATCAGGATCACGTCCTCCCAGCGAACTTCCGTCTGGTCCCGCGTTCCCGCCTGGTGAAGAAATGCCGCGTCGTCGACGATGCTCATCGACTTGATGCGCTTCACGAACGTCTCAGACGCACCCAACTCATGATCGCTCAGCGTGATCGTTTGAAAACCTGCGTCGCGCAATCTGTTCGATACAAGCTCAGCTTCTTCGCGCGAAGCCGTGTAAGTCAGCGGCAACGGCACTTGCTCGGCGATGATCCGCTCGAGGTTTTCGCTGCTGAGTTTCAAGAGATCCGCGGCCGCGGCAATCCCCTCCGCCGAAAACTCGGAACCCGCCGGTACGAGGATATTGTTGTATGCCGGCTGATGTTTCTCCGGCGGTCTCAGCACTGGTTTGCGAAGCCGTGCAGACTCCTCGGTGAACGGCAACGGCGCGCTACAATAGAAACACGCGACCCGCGTCGGAGGATTGGTCCGCAAACATTCGTCGCAACGAATCATCTGGTCCGGCGCAAATCCCTGCGGCTCAGAAGGTTCGATTGGTCCAGTGAATGGCAGACGAATGTTTTCGTTATCTTTAGGCAACACGTCCTCCAAGTATTTGGATTATACGACGACGGGAAAATTCTGAGGCGAGATAATGTTTTCGCGTCCGACAAAAACGAGCGTTACTTTAACCACCGTCATCGTGCTTGCTTTGTTGAGTGGCGCGTGCGCAGCGTTTCGACCGGCCGATGCCGGTGGTCCACGAACCGACGTTCGACTCTACCCGGTCGCACTCGCAGACCCCGCGACGCGACTGGAAGAGGCGTCTCTGGCCTGGTACCAGATCTCGCAACAGTACGGGTTAAAACACCGGACCGAAGCGAACCTCGATCCTTACACGGCGACGCTGGAGAGTCTGCCTCCCGAGTTGGCGGCGTCGATCGCGCTCCCCAAAGTAGGTGATGCGCAACCCACTGAAGAACAGATACGCGAATCGTTGCGCCGGTTCATCGCCGAATGGCAACGATTAATCGGCGCGCCGCCGCAGGAGTTATCACTGGTCGAGCGGACCGACGAAGCCGCGGGCACCAAACTCGCACGATACGAACAACGTCCGTTCCGTTATCCGCTCCGCGGAGGTTTCGGTAACCTGACAATCCGCTTCCGCAACGACGGCCATCTTATCGCGCTGTCGAGCAACTGCCTGCCGAATGCGGAACGTCTTCAGTCGGCACTGAACGCGGTCAGTCCGGAAGTGACTGGCGAAGAGGCAGTGACTAGAGTCAAAGCGCAACCGATTACCGTCACGAGTGCAACCGGACAGCAAACCATAACGCTGCCCGACACTGCTGTTCTCGATCCCCGGCAGTTAGTTGTTTATGCCCTTCCTGTACCAGGCCAATCGGGTGGTTTGGAATTACATCTGGCCTGGGAGATCAATATCACCAATGGCCCCATAAAAACGGTCTATTTCGATGCTGTGTCGAGTCAGGTAATTGCGGCCACGTGATCGCGAATCATTGGACCGTCAACTTGACCAACGAACAGCAAACCAGCATTCTAAAGGTAATCAAGGGTGAGTTTTTCGGAGTCAGTTTATGAACAGTTATGATCCCACTAACAACGTATCCTGGCAGCTCGGCCACCGCGGAAGAGTGGCGGTTTTTATCGACGGAAATAACCTGTTCCATGCAGCGCGGTTTCATAACATCGACATCGACTACAACAAGTTATTGCGCGTGTTGTTGGGCGACGGCCGCCTTCTGAGAGCTTTCTTTTACACCGGGGTCGACGTCGGCGCGGAACGCCAGCAAGGGTTTCTGTTGTGGATGCGGCGCAACGGTTTTCGCGTAATTCAGAAAGAGCTGAAAACCTTCTACGACGGTACGAGAAAAGCGAACCTGGACGTCGAAATCGCGGTCGACATGCTGTCACTCGCAGGTCGTTACGACACCGCCGTGCTTGTGTCCGGTGACGAGGATTTTGTCTATGCAGTTAACGCTGTGGCTTACAAAGGATGCCGCGTCGAGATCGCCGGTTTCCGTTCAAACACGGCGCCAAAACTGATCGACGTCGCGGACTATTTCATCGACCTCGGCGACATCGCGGACAAAGTGCGCAAGGAAATCTCGCACGGAACGCGGTATGATGAGCGCGAACTGCACGAGCCGATGCCGGCGCAGTATCTTCAGGAGGAATGCCAGCTTCCCAAAGAGACGGCCGACAGTTTCCAAGCGGCAATGCGCGTGGTCCTCGAAGCGGACATCGACGAGGAGGCGGCTGAATTTGAAGCAGCGACGGAGTTCATCAGGATTACCGACGATCACTGACGGCTGTCCAATTCGCTTCAGAAGATGAAGTTATTCACGATTCAGGAAGCAAATGCTTTGCTTCCCAGCGTCAGAGTGATACTCGCGAAAATTCAGCGGGCACATCGACGACTCGCCGAGTATCGCGACGAGGCCAGGAAAGCTGCCGAGGCAGCGGAACAGGGCGGCGGCGGGATCGCCGACGGCGTCGCCTACGCTAATATTTTGACGGACCTGACGTCGCAAATGAGCGAGTTGGACACGCTCGGCGTGCAGTTAAAAGACTTCGAGCGCGGACTGGTCGATTTCCCATCACTTCGCGACGGCCGAGTCGTCCTACTGTGCTGGCAGTTGGGTGAAGGCGACGAGTTGGAGTGGTGGCACGACGTCGACGCGGGGTTCGCCGGGCGCACACCGCTTTAAGGAACACCGATCCTCAAACCCACAACCTCAATCCCTGCTTTATTTTCTCATTGACCACTTAAAGTTGTTCCTGATAGGATGCGTCGCGATCGCGAGAGGTCGATTCGCCTGACGACGCGAAAATGGAACCAACCAGCGATACTCCAACTCAATCCCAGGAGAGAAAATCGACGCTGATCAATTTTCCAGGCGTCACGCGCAGTTCCGTGCCCGAGTGGCGGAAAGAACTCAGCGAACGGGTTCGCGAAGTTCAGGAAAGGCGCGCTCGTGAAGCCGCACGCGAGGCAGCGGAAGCCGAACGGCGCCGGGTCGAAGCAGCTATTGATTCACCACAACTCGAGCTACTACCGCCGACAGAAATGCCGGCGATTAATCCTTTGGTCGCTGCCGCTTTAAAGAGAATCGAGCGCGCCCATCAGACGGCTCCCACCGAAACTCGCCAACCGCGATCCACCCTCGCGACGGCCATTGCTTACGCCCCCGCCCGAGAAGATAACGACATGAACGAAACAGTTGGTCCTCCGACGACGCAACTCACGTTCGAGCCGGAAATCGCAGTTGAAGAGCCACCCGCCGCCGAAAAGACTCACCTAGTCGTCGTGCCACCAAGTGAACCGGCGCCGGCGCCTGTACCTCGCGCTCCGAAACGCTTGATTCGAGACGATCCGAACGATCCCGCGCTCAACTACCTCGACTCTATCTCGCGAAACCTTCGTGTTGACGACAGCCAGACGCAGTCGGCATCGGCATTTCGACGTCTGATATCGGCGCTGTTCGACCTCGTTTTCTGCGCCTTGCTGAGTTCGCCGATCGCTTTCGCCGCACAGTGGACCGGTAACAACCTGCAAGACACACGTGTCATTGCCGTGCTGGCCGGCAGCTTTGTCGTAATTACATTTGTCTATCTCACGCTGATGACCGCGCTGACGGGGCGCACCTGGGCCATGCGGCTGTTATCGTTGAAGGTGATAGACACGAAGACACAGTTGATTCCCACCGGAAGCCAGTCGATCGGTCGCTCGTTTGTGTATTTGATTTCGTTGGCCACGGTGCTCGGAATACTTTCTGTCCTCTTCAGCCGCGAAGGCTACACCGTTCACGATCGTCTCACTCGCACAGCAGTCGTTCATGTTTGAGCCACGGATTTTCTGTTAATCTCCGTGGAGAGCCATGCATGACGAACTGATCCGCCGTATCGTCGAAGAACTTCGCGCTAACCTGAGCGGACGATTCCTGGGAAAGATTTATCAATTCACGCCGCTGTCGTTTGCGTTGGATTTCGGCTTGCGCGGCAGTTTTCTGTTCGTCAGCGTCGAGCCCTCGAGTCCTCGTCTTTATCTCATCGAACGACGCGCTCGCGATTTGCAGAAAGCATCAATTCCACTCACTCATTTTGGTCAACTGCTGCGAGCCAGGACCAATGGCGGCGCGCTGGTCAGCGTTGAGAAAGACCCGCACGACCGCATTGCGCGCTTGACCTTTCGCTGTGAGGACGAAGACGGCGCAATACGGTTGCGCAAACTGATCATTCAATTAACGGGCCGGACGTCAAATCTTTTTTTGCTCGATGACTCTGACAGCATCATCGCTGTTTTGCGTGGTCCACGCGGGCAGTTACCCGGCGAGATTTACTCGCCCCCGCCGGCACCGGAGATCAGCAGCGGCGAACCCCCGGTGTCTATCAGCGGTTCACCATCCGCGTCCGCTGATGCTTATTACAGCGCTCTCGACGCAGCCAAAGCTTTCGACTCTCAAGCAAGCACTCTGCGTTCCCGCTTGAGAAACTCGATCCAGCGACAACGAAAGTTAAAAGAACATCTGCAGCATGACCTCGCTGGCCACGGCGATCCGGACGAACATAAGAGAGCCGGCGACTTATTGCTCGCTAATGTCGCAACCGCCGTCCGTAAGGGGAACAGAGTTGTTCTCAGGGATTACTACGCGGACGGCGCGCCGGAAATCGAGCTGGAGATCGACGAGCACACCTCGCTGCAAGACGAAGCCGCACGCCGTTTTCGCCTGTACACCAAAGCAAAAAGAGCACGCGACGAAATCGCCACCCGGCTCAGCACCGTGGATCGCGAGATCGCGCAACTCGAGACTCGCGCCCGTGAACTCGATCGAATCATCCAGGAACGCGACGTAGTTGCGCTGCAAAGTTTCGACAAGACCTCAGCGCCGCCCTCCCCAAAGACTTCGAAACGCGACTCGGCTGCGACGGCTAAAACCATCCCCGGCGTACGTCGTTATCTTTCAACCGATGGTTATGAAATCCTCGTCGGACGCACGGCGCGCGACAACGATACGCTTACATTTCGTGTCGCCCATCCGAACGATTTATGGATGCACGCCGGTGATTACCCCGGGTCTCACGTAGTCGTTCGCAATCCGACGCGCAAGGAGATCCCACATCGCACAATCATCGAAGCGGCGCAACTCGCCGGCCGGTTCAGCCAGGCAAGCGAAGATGCAAAGGTGGTGATTCATTACACGGCGCGGAAGTTTCTTTCCAAACCAAAAGGCGCTGCGCCCGGTCTTGTAAGGCTATCGCGCTTTCGCTCGATCACGGTGGAACCGAAGGAAGCGATCAGTAGACTATAATCGGCAACAAAAGATGCAAACCAGATCAGAACAACTATTCGCGAAGGCGATCGACCTGATTCCCGGCGGCGTAAACTCTCCGGTCCGGGCGTTTCGCGGCGTGGGCGGCACACCTCGTTTCATCAAGTCAGCCAAAGGCGCAAAGATCACCGACGTAGACGGCAACACATACATCGACTACGTCGGATCGTGGGGACCGATGATCCTGGGCCATGCGGATGAAGAGGTGGTCGCCGCAATTCAGGAGGTAGCTGCCAACGGCACGAGTTTCGGCGCGCCAACCGAACTCGAAGTAGAGCTTGCCCAGGAAGTCATCGACGCCGTTCCATCGATCGAGATGGTGCGAATGGTAAGCAGCGGCACTGAAGCGACGATGTCGGCAATTCGACTCGCGCGCGGTGTGACGGGACGCACACAAATCGTGAAATTCGAAGGCTGTTATCACGGGCACGGTGACAGTCTGCTGGTAAAAGCCGGATCGGGTGTCGCGACGCTTGGTTTGCCGGACAGTCCCGGCGTACCACCGGTTCTCGCCGAGAACACGATCACGCTTCCGTTCAACAATGCCGACGCGCTCGAGGAGGCATTTACAAAACACGCCGGCATCGCGGCGGTGATCATCGAACCCGTAGTGGGAAACATGGGCTGTGTCCCACCGCAACCGGGATATCTTGACGCGGTGCGCGCACTGACGGCCCAACATGGCGCGCTGCTCATCTTCGACGAAGTGATGACCGGCTTTCGTCTCGCTCGCGGAGGCGCGCAGGAACTCTACGGGATAAAACCGGACATCACTACGCTCGGAAAGATCATCGGCGGTGGACTTCCCGTCGCCGCGTACGGAGGCAGTCGAGAGATCATGAACCACGTCGCGCCTGCCGGACCGGTCTACCAGGCGGGCACGTTGTCGGGAAATCCTTTGTCGATGACAGCCGGACTCGTCACGTTGCGTCGCCTCCGCGACAAAAAAGTCTACACAACAC
Organism: uncultured bacterium; assembly: GCA_965649955.1. Taxonomy (GTDB): domain Bacteria; phylum Acidobacteriota; class Blastocatellia; order Pyrinomonadales; family Pyrinomonadaceae; genus PSRF01. Next base: position 11,732 of record CBFGMX010000027.1, on the reverse strand, counting down.
TCGAGAACGCCTCGCGCCGGCTTTGCGACGGACTGGCGCGCGCCGCTCAGGATGCCGAAATCAGCACCGTCACGAACCGCGTTGGCTCGATGTGGACCAGTTTCTTCACCGGCGAACCCGTCGTCGATTGGGACAGCGCGAACAAATGCAATCGGGAGATGTACGGCCGATTTTTTCACGCCATGTTGGATGCAGGAGTTTATCTGGCGCCGTCACAGTTCGAAGCGGCGTTCGTGAGTCTTGCTCATACTGAGGAGATTATCGAGCAGACGATTGAGGCAGCGAGGCAGGCCGTCACAAGGATTTAGACCGGCAAGTCGATACTAAACCGCGATCCTTTACCTGGTTCGCTGGCAACAGTGATTCTGCCGCCATGAAGCTCAACGATCTGCTTAACGATTGCGAGACCCAGACCGGTTCCTCGTTTCTTCGTCGAAAAGAACGGTTCGAATATTCGCTCACGCGTTGCCTGGTCCATCCCCCTACCCTGGTCCGCGATTATCACCCGAGCGTAAACCTTGGGTCCCTGTCCGTTGCCGTCGGTAGACGGTGCGATAAGCTCCGTTGAGATCCACACCTTAGCGCCTTCCTGACTGGCGTCGACGGCGTTGGCAATCACATTAACGAATACCTGTCTCAACTGGTACGGGTCCCAATGGCCGGTGATAGTTCCCTCGGCGAAGTTTGTTTCGACCGTGGCGTTCTTCTCCTGAATCCTTTCGGTAACAAGATCAAGACTCCGTTCGAGCGACTCGTGCAGGTCCACCTCGGAACGTTCGAGCTCTTTCTGTCGCGAAAACTGCGTGACGTCGACGACGAGCTTGTTGAGGTGCTTGATACCACGCTCGACGAGCTCGATCGTGTTCAGCGCATCTTCGTCCGTCACGCTGTCGCGCAGCATCGAGACGCCGAGTCGAATGCTGCCCAGCGGGTTGCGTATCTCGTGGGCCACCTGCGTCGTTGCCTGTCCGACCGCGGCCAGGGATTCGCTGCGACGCAGCGTGCGCTCTGATTCGGCTGCTTCGGTCGCATCGACGAGCGTGACGATCTGACCGCGATCGCCGTTGATTGCGAGAGGCGCGGAGTAGACGTCGAAAGCCTTGTCGGTGTCTTCAACCTGGGCCACCAGACGCCCGTGATATGTCGCTTTATTGACGCGCACAGAGGTGACGGTGTCGAGGATCTTCATCACATCGTCAGGCGCGAATCGTTCCAGCACCGAGGCGCCGATGCTTGCTTTCGGAAAGATCCGGAAAAACGCAGCGTTGGCGCTGCGAATGCGATCGTCTTCGTCGATCGCGGCAACGGCGCTCACCATTCCCTCCAGCAGTTGAGTGGTGAAGGTGCGTTCACGGCGTGTTTCGAACATGCTCTGCTGCATTTCGCGGAACTGCCGTTGTACCTGCCAGATCGTCCCCACCGCAACGAGGGCGCCTACAAAAAGCGCCAGCATGATCCACTTACTTATCGACCGCCGCGCGTTTTCACGCATTTCGCGAACAGTCGTTATGACCGTTTCCTGATCATTCTGATCTTTGAGAAACAATGCGTCCAGAGTGTTGTCGACCTTACGAAACTTTTCGAAGCCTTCGAGACTGTAGACTTTCGCGTTCAGCGTAGAGTCCACATATAACGGCAGCTCTGTGCGAAGGTCCTGCCACAACTTTCCGTCGGAAGGCGGCAGGCTCTCGAGCTTCTTAAGTGCCTCCGCCACGTCAGCCCGGGCGCTGTTGAGTTTCATATCAAAGGGCGGCAGCAACTCACGCCTCTCTGCTTCGGGTCGAGCTTCCGCGCGTCCCCGGAGACGGGCCTCGTTATCGAGCTTTGTGACCTTCAACCGAAGATCCAATAAGAAGCTGAGCCGCGCCGAACGGTTAAGCCCGAGATTGCGAGCGCTCTCTCCTACCTCTTCCACCCGCCGGCTACTCAGGTAGCCCAGACCCGTGATCAACCCAAGCAAGACCAGGAAACCGATGATCAGCGGTATCAGAGCCGGCGCATAGCCGCGCAGTGACGAGAGCGCCGATCGCACACGCGTTGCTTCGCGGTTGGGCGTCTTCCGGTAAACTACTTCGGGATGTTTCTCTGCGGGTTGCATTAAAGATCGAAGCTATGGCTTGGCGTCCATCCAATTCTCACCCACGCCGACGTCGGCCACCAGCGGTACATCAAGAGAAACGGCCGTTTCCATCTCGTGCTTCAGTATCTCTGTTACTTTGTCGACTTCCTTTTCGGGCACTTCCACCAGCAACTCGTCGTGCACCTGCATCAGCAAGCGCGCCGCGAGACCGTGTCGTTTGAACTCTTCGTCGACGTGCAGCATCGCGATCTTCACGATGTCGCTGGCGGTCCCCTGAATCGGCATGTTTATGGCTTCGCGTTCCGCTGCCTTTCGGATGTTCGCATTGCGATCCGCGATGCCGGGTAGCGGGCGGATGCGCCCATAAATGGAGCGGACGTAGCCGTGTTCGCGCGCTCGCAACGGCACCTCCTCCATGTAACGCCGCACGCCTTTGTACGTGTTGTAGTAATCCTCGATGACTTTCTTCGCTTCCTGCCGGGAAATACCCACGCGCTGCGACAGCCCCCACGGTTCAATTGCGTAGGCGATTGCGAAGTTGACGATCTTAGCAAACCTTCGCGCTTCCTTCAGTTCCGCGTCAGTCTTCGCGCCGAACACGAGACGCGCCGTGCGCGCGTGAATGTCTTCCCCCTTCTGAAACGCTTCGAGCATCACGGGATCCTGCGTGATGTGGGCCAGGAGACGCAGCTCGAGTTGCGAATAGTCGGCGGAGATGATCTTGTTTCCCTTCTCCGCGACAAAAGCCCGCCGAATCCGCCGTCCCATCTCACTGCGGATTGGAATGTTCTGAAGGTTTGGGTCGCTCGACGACAAGCGCCCCGTCGCGGCGACAGTCTGGTTCAGATGACAATGGATCCGCCCGTCGGTCGCGATCTGATGCGGCAACGCATCAGTGTAGACGCTCTTCAGCTTGTCGAGCTCGCGATACTCGATGATCAGACGCGGCAGCTCAAACTGCTGCGCCAACTCTTCGAGCACCGCCTTGCTGGTGGAAATACGGCCGGTCGACGTTTTTCGGCCGATGTCGATGTTCATATCAGAAAGCACTTCGCCCACCTGCTTCGGTGAACCGATGTTGAACTCGCGTCCCGCCAGTTCATAAATCTTCACGGTCAGCTTGTGCAGTTCCTGTCCGATATAACTCGAAAGATCGGCAAGCACCTTCTTGTCCACTTTGAGTCCGGCGCGCTCCATTCGATAGAGCAACGGCGCCAGTGGAAGTTCGACTTCGGAGTAAATCGTTTCCAGTTTCTTGTCGAGTATGCGAGCGTACAGAACGCGCGCGGTCTGCGCGGTTAAATCGGCGGCGGCGGCCGTTTGCCACGCAGCGTCCGACCAGTTTGACGGCGGCTTGTTGCCGTTTTCTACGTTGAGCGCGTCTTTAGCGAGATCCGCGAGATCGTATTTGCTGCGTGTCGGATCGAGCAGATACGCCGCGAGATAAGTATCGTGTTTGACGCCTTCGAGCGTGACGTTGAAATGATCGAGCAGGCCCACCGCCCGCTTCATGTCGTGAACCGACTTCTCGACCAGCCCATTTGACAGCACTTCACGCAGTGGGCCGATTGCTGCCGGCGCACCGCCTGCAAACTTCTCGAGGTCCACGTAAGCCGCAACTCCCGCGTTCGTGGAAAAAGCGATACCTCGCGTTGTTTCGAGTTCCGCAAAGCACTCCTGCTCGCCGGTTCCAGCCGGTGTTGAATCGGCGACGGCGATGCCGACGCTTTCGGCGTCAAAAAGCGTGCGGACGAGGTTGTCGAGATCCGACTTTGTTAGCACCACGCGATAGTCGCGTTCGGCTTGAGCAGTTGCGGGCCGTTCGACCGCCGCGTCAGCGTACTCGCGGGTGAGATTTGAAAACTCCAACTCACGAAACAACTCGTACGCCGCCGCTCGATCCGGCGGGCGCGACTTGATCTCGTCAAGCTTCAATTCGACCTCGAGGTCGGTACGGATTCGCGCCAGCTCGCGCGACTTTCTGATCAGCTCTGCATTGTCACGCAGCGACTCACGATACGTCTTGTGCTTGACCGTTTCCCAGCCCGCCAGCGCCGCTTCAATCGACCCGAACTGCTGAATGATCTGCACGGCGCCTTTCGAGCCGATGCCCGGAGCGCCTGGTATGTCGTCGATCGAGTCACCCATCAGACCCAAAAGATCAACGAGCTTGTCGGCCGTTACGCCAAACTTCTTCTCCACCCACGCTTCATCGCACCACTCGACAGGCGGCACGGGCTCTTTTCGTTTCACAACTTGCGAATTCTGTCGCATGCAAATGATCCAGGGATCGCGCACGAGCTGGCACATGTCTTTGTCGTTCGAGACGACGACCACCTGAAGACCCTTTGCCGCGGCCTGGTTTGCGAGCGCTCCGATCACGTCGTCTGCCTCGTAACCCGGCACATTGATGACCGGAATGTTCAAGACCTCGCAAAGGCGAAAGATGTACGGCATCTGCGATGCTAAGTCGTCAGGCATCTGGAGGCGATTCGCCTTGTAGTCGGCAAACATCTCGTGCCGAAACGTCTTTTCGCGTGATTCGAAAACAGCGGCGATGTATTCCGGTTTCTCTTCACGCAACAGCTTGAGCAGCATGTTTGTGAAAATGTAGACGGCTTGTGTTACCTGACCCTGCGACGTAGCGAGCGGCGCCGCCCGGTTCTGCATCGGCGCGAAAAAGGCCCGAAAGATGTGCGACATCGAGTCGATCAGGAAAACACGTTCAGGCCGGTCGTTACTGACTAAAGACTGTGCGGCAGGCATGTGAGGAGATCATAGGAAGGTGGTTTAAGAGTGTCAATCGCGACTACTTCGCGCGTAGACCCGCAAACCACTCTTTCGTCTTTGCGCCTTTGCGGGAAAGCGTATTAACGCCGCGAAGACGAGGTCTCCTGCAAAGGCGCAAAAGACGCAAAGGAACGCACCTTGAGAAAACAAGGTCGAAACTCTAGGAACCTGCGCTCAACTCACGCACGTGTGCTCGTATGGTGGCACCGAGCGTCGCGAGATTGTATCCGCCTTCGAGACATGAAATCAGTCGTCGCTGGCAACTGCTCTCTGCCCACTGCTTGACGGCCCTTGTCATGGCGACGAAGTCGTCGTCCTGAAGGAGCAACTGCCCAAGCGGATCGTGCAGGTGCGAGTCGAATCCCGCCGAGATGATGATCAGATCGGGCGCGAAGTTGCTGGACATTTCATCCAGCGCCGCCTCGAAGCCGCGCTTCTGCTCCGCTGCCGGTGTCGCCGCCCGCAACGGAAGGTTCAACGTGTAACCCAACCCGCGCCCGGTTCCCTTTTCGCCGCGTGTTCCTGTGCCCGGATACCACGGGTACTGGTGTGCCGAGAAAAAGTAAACCGTCGGATCGTCGTAGAAGATTCCCTGCGTGCCGTTGCCGTGATGAACATCCCAATCGATGATCGCCACCTTCTCGATCTCGGGATACTTCCGCTGCGCGTAACGAGCTGCGATCGCGACATTGTTGAAGAGACAAAAACCCATCGCCCGCTCTTCGGTGGCGTGATGTCCGGGCGGACGCACCGGGACAAACGCATTTGTGGCCTCAGCACCCATGATCAGATCGACAGCCTGACATGGCGCTCCAGCCGCGTACTTCGCAGCGTCAAGTGAACGCATCGACACGACGGTATCGGGGTCGAGATAGCCGGTGCCTTCGCTAACGACGCGTTCGATCAGTTTGTACAGTTGCGGTGAATGCGCCGCCTGAATGTCGCCGCGTGGCGCTTCGCTCGCCTGTACCTCGTGCAGTTTGGACCAGAGTTCCTTGTCGTCCTGCAATGCTTCCATAACAACGCTGTAACGCGATGGTGTTTCGGGATGACCCGGTCCGGTGTCGTGTTCTTTGAAAATCGGATGATGAATTATGGCCGTCGTCATTGGTATTGATCCGTACATCGATCGGTTTAAGTTGCTTCCAAAAACGTACGATAACAAAACGACCAATCCGTGTTCCACTCATGAACCCTCGCATTTGCACCTTTTCGACTGCGGAATGACGTTTGCGACCCCAGCGTTAGAGATGAGAGACATTAATCGAGCAAGGGTGTAACGGAGGTGCATTATGAAAAGGCTCCTCGCCTTCATACTAGTCTGGAGCTTATTGGTGCTGACCGGAACGCTTGTGTCGGCAAATGGAAGCACACGATGGAATAAATCCGCATTTCAACAATCGATTCGCATAACAACGGAGGCAACTGATGGCATACGATGAAGAAGAAGCAAGACGGAGCCGTGTAGTAGTGGAGACACCGAACGAACGACGCGAGGTAGTCCATACGCAGTCGGTCCGCGACAACAGCGGTATCTCCGCAGGCATGGTCGGCGTGCTTGTGGTTGTAGCTATCGCCCTGATCACGATGCTGGTGCTGTTTTGGATGAACAGTCAGCCGACTACGGATGAAACGGCAGCGCTGAACACGCAACAGCCACCGACCGTGATCCAACAACCTGCGCCGGCGCAACAGCCTCCTGTAATCATTCAGCAGCCGGCTGCGCCCGCGACACAACCGGCGCCGATTATCGTGACGCCACCGGCAGGCGGTTCGACAGTTCCGTCCGGCTCGGCGACGACCGAGAGCGTCAACATGGATTCAACAATCCAGACGGCGATCGACAAGAGACTGACGGAAGATCCGGCTTTCTCGTCACTGGGGATCACCGCGAGCGTCATCAACGGGAAAGTGATGCTCATCGGCACCGTCAAGACGGAAAGCGTGAAAGCTGACGTCGAGCGAATGGTGAAACAGATCAAGGGCGTCAAGGAAGTTGACAACCAGATTATTGTGAGTGGCTAATTGGTGGGCCAGCAACGGAATAGCGCCGCGGTTCCAGCGGAAGTTGGACCGCGGCGTTATTCTTTGTAGTCGACTCGTATCTCGCGAGTTTCGAATGAGGTTTCCAGCGTTAGGGTGCTGGTCTCACAGTTCAGCACCAAACGCCGGCCGTCTTCGGATTCAAATAGATCCACAGATTGGATAGGCGATGGGGCCAACACCGGTTCCCAGCGCCTGGCGTCTTCATCCATCTTGAGTTCGGCGAGTGCCAGTGCCTCCGGCAATAGTCCCATCTCGGCGTCTAGATAGATGTTCCAGACGAAGCCGATGTCCAATAAAAGGTACGCTGTCTCGTCCCAAACGAAGTGGGCCAACGGAGTCGCGCCGATGACGTGCGCGATCACGTGGTCCTGGTGAGTGTTTGTCTCCGCCGCTGTCCACATCTCAACTAAACTTCGAAATCCATCAAACTTTTCGACTTCACCGCCGCAACCGCGGATCCAGCTACCGAACCCAGGCCACCGATAATCACAGATAACGGTGCGCCAATCGCTGCCGCCAGCAATCCCGCTTCCAGCTCTCCAAGCTGCGGCCCGCCCATGAAGAACATCATGTTAATCGACGTCATGCGTCCGCGAAGATGATTCGGTGTCACTAACTGGCGAATAGTTTGTCGCAAAACAGTGCTGACAGTGTCGGCTGCGCCGGTAACCGCAAGCATCAACAATGAAAACCAGAACACAGTCGAAACGCCGAATGCCGCCGTCGCCAGACCGAAGATCGCCACGGACACCACCACCAATCGACCTTGTTTACGAAAACTGCCGAACCGCGCCATCACCAACGCCGTTATCACGGACCCAATCGCCGGCGCCGCCGCCAGAAAACCGTAGCCTCGCGCATCCACATGCAACCGTTCGCTCGCAAAGATCGGCAGCAATAACGTAGCGGAAGCGAAAAACGTCGCCACAAAATCCAGCGTCATCGTCTGAACGATGATCGGCGTGTTCCATACAAACCGGAAACCTTCCTTTAGTGCGGCAAAACTGAGTGCATTCCGGCGCTCACCGTCGCGCTGCGGATCGCCGCTGACGCGCATCGCAATCAAAGCGGCTATCACCGCCACAAACGACAACGCATTAAGCCCGTAAACGACGCCTGGTCCAGTTTCAGCCAACACGAACCCGGCAATCGACGGGCCCGCAATCGTCGCGACGTTGAAAACAAGCAACCCGAGGCTCACCGCATTCGGGAAAATCTCCGGAGGAACCAGCGCCGGCATCAGCGACTGCCGCGCCGGAATATCAAACGCACTCGCCGCGGACGCAAGTGCACTCAAGATGTAGATCGGCCAGACACTCTCGACACCCGCCACGGTGAAAACGGTCAACAATCCGGCACTGATGAGCATCGCACTCTGCGTAACCATCATCAACTTCCGCCTGTCGACCGCGTCCGCAACAACTCCTCCCGCAAGCGAGCAGATGATGATGGGCACGCCGCGAAAGAGCCCCACGAGACCAAGCGCAAGCGCAGACTTCGTCAGCAGATAGACGTGCCAGTTAATCGCGACAGACTGCATCTGCGATCCCGTAACAGACACAATCTGGCCCAACCAAAGAAGCCGGAAATCGCGGTAACGGAGGGCTGCAAAAGAGGAATTAGCGGAAGGACTCACTTGAGCAACGATCGGCGGAACACGGGTTACGGAAGAATACTACGAGCACGATTCGACTCACGTGTCGCCGTACGATTCGTTCAGCTTGCGAAAGTGATAGGCCATCGCGGCGTGACGCAGCAACTCGACCATGCGATCGTGATGGGTTCGCGCGGCTTCCAGAAAGAATCTCCAGAATTCACGCCGTTCGGCGTCAAGTACGCCAAGTTTGAACGCGATGCGCAGAAACGCTTTCACAGCTTTGATTCCGTGATACTGGTGCGCCTCCGGAATGTCCTGCGGCACGCGCTGCAACGAATCAAGCGCGCGACGATAATACTCGCTCGGTCTGTAAATCGTCCGCATGATTCGTTGATAACCGGCAACGAGCGTCTCGGCGTCCATCTTCGGAATGAAATTCAACGTTGCGACGGTGTTATTGCCTGACGCGTCGTCGCCCAGCAGACGTCCTTCCTTCTCGAGCCGCTTCCAGAGCTGCGTGTCAGGGAGGGCATTCAACATACCGACCATCGCCAACGGAATCGCGCTCTCACGAATGAACTCGATCTGGCGCTCGAAAATATCATCCGGATCGTTGTCGAAGCCGACGATGAACCCGGCCATCACTTCCATTCCGTGACTCTGTATCTTCCGCACCGAGTTGAGCAGGTTGCCGCGGTTCTGTGGTTTCTGCGCTTCTTTCAAACTCTCCTCGACGGGCGTTTCGATACCCAGAAACACACGCCGGAATCCCGCTTCCTTCATTGCCGCCAGCAAATCGTCGTCATCGGCGAGATTCACACTCGCCTCCGTCAAAAGTGAAAACGGGTAACCGTTCTTCTTCTGCCACTCGATCAACTCCGGCATCAACAAACGAACGTTCTTCTTGTTGCCGATGAAGTTGTCGTCGACGATGAACAATGGACCACGCCAGCCAAGACGTTTCAGTTCGTTGAACTCGGCGATGATCTGCTGGTTGCTCTTGGTGCGCGGGATGCGCCCATAGATCTCGATGATGTCGCAGAACTCACACGAGAAAGGACAGCCACGCGAATACTGTACGGACATGCAACTGTACTTCTTCATGTTGGCTAGTCCGAAGTCCGCCATCGGCGCGATGGACATCGGCGGTCGCTGCGCTGCTTTGTAGGTTCGTTTTGCGGTGCCGCGTTCGAGGTCCTCGAAAAACTGGGGTAACGTGGTCTCAGCTTCGCCCTGGAAGATGTGGTCCGCGTAAGGCAGTTCTTCAATCGTGCTCGTAACGTACGGGCCGCCAAGCACGATCCGTTTACCGTGCTTCCGGCATCGTTCCACCACCTCGTGCAGCGACTTCTTCTGCGCCAGCATGCCGGTGACGAAAACCATGTCGGCCCACTCGATCTGCGACGTCTTCAGCGACTCGATATTGAGATCGACGAGGCGCCGCTCACACGTGTCCGGCAATAGTCCGGAGACGGTCAGCAGTCCAAGCGGCGGAAAAACACAACGTTTTCCCTCGAATGGTAACGCGTGTCGAAAACTCCAATATGTGTCGGGAAACTCAGGATTAACCAGCAACACTTTCATCGCGCGCATAATCATAGTCGATTCAAATTGGGGCCGAGTAATAGTTGTGTAAAAGACGGGGGAGAACACATTAATCTGAACTCGCTTACAAATCAATGACGGCGGTGTGCAATCACTGTCACCGGTATGCTATAAATTGACACCTCGCTCACTCCGACTGATCGGCAAACAACGAAAGGCTTTTCGCGTTATGAAGATACAACTTTCACGACTCCTTGCCACGACCCTGATCACTATGTTTGCGCTTTCACCAGCGTGGGCCACCTGCGGCGGTGGTGGTGGCGGCGGCACAGGCGGTGTCGGCGGGGGCAATAACACGGGTCCGGCGCCAACCGTCTACAAAGTGCCATGGAAGTTGTGGGAAGCCAGGACTGCCGCGCAAAAAGGTCTGGTCCTTTACTGGTTCCCGGCCAGCAACGACGAGGTAAAGAAGTCCCCATTGCTCACGTCGCGCATTCTGACTTTGTATTCCGCTCAATGTGTGACGATGAGCGTCGGCGATGCCGGCCTGCCGGAATTGAAGAATGTCATCGGCGACTCTGCCCTGCCGGTCGTCGTGCTTGCTACACACGATGGGACCACGATCAAGAAGATCGACAGCACGGGCGGCAAGCTGAAAGTTACAGAAGTCGAAAAAGCCGTCGAAGCCGAGATGAAACAGCGCGAGACGGCGCTGGACGCGCAGTTGAAGAGTGGCAAGGAGAAAGCGAAAGCCGGCGACAAGGAAGCGGCGATAGCGGATCTGAAACCCGTCGCGGCCGAGAGATGTCTGTTTCCAAAGAAGGCGAAGGACGCCGCCGGTCAACTGAAGAAACTCGGCGTGGAAGAAATCGGCAGTATCCCGGATTCGCCGATCTTCGATCGCGTTGTCGGCTCGCGTCTGGAGGCGACAATGCGTCGCGGCTTGCGCGCGGAGATCGCCGAGCAATATCCGACGGCGCTTAAGTTTTACCAACAAGCTCACAAGATGGATCCGGCTGATCCGACGCCGCTTCGTTACCTCGGCGAGCTGTATCGCCATCACACGGGCGAATGGGACAAGGCGCGCGAAGTATTCAATAAGATCCTGAACATGCCGGCGGATGCGGTTGCGCGTGCGGTCGCACTACACGGTCTCGGCAAAATGACGATTCACGACGGCGAGTTCAAGAAGGGCTTGAAGTTGATGGAACAGTCGGCGGAAGAGTTTCCGCTCGCGCTCACCTATCGCAACCTCGCCGTTTACTGGCACTCGGAAGGCGACCTGGCCCAGGGCAACGGTTACACAAAGAAAGCGCTGGCGCTCGATCCGAAAGATCCGTACAACCTGGTGTTTGCGGCAGTGTTCATGGCGGCTTCGGGGAATGGTGACGAGGCGTTGAAGATCGCGCGTGCGAACCATAACCTGCTGCCCGCGTCGTACAATCTCGCGGCGATCTACGCGCAAACAGGCCACAAGAAGAAAGCGCTCGAGTTGCTGCGACGTCACTTCTTCCAGTACGAACGTTATCACGCAGTGCGTGCGAAGGAGATGATGGAAGCGCGAGTCGACGCAGTGTTTGATTCGATTCGTTACGACTCGTCGTTTCTCGCGTTGACGAGCGGCGCGGACGGCAAACTCCAGATGCCGATGCGCGGTATGCCGACTATGCAAAA
>CBFGMX010000026.1:0-41534 GCA_965649955.1 uncultured bacterium | reverse complement strand
GGAAACCGATCTCTTACGAGATTCAACTCTACGTTGTGTTCCAGCAGTGCTTTGAGGCCCGCCAACACGAACGTGAAGCCTTCCGTCGAATCCAGCGCCTTCTTAACCACTTCATCACCTGTTCCGGCAAATCCTGAATTGGTGATACTGACAAACGTCGTGTTATCCGGACGCGCGGTGAAGACCCACTCGATCGTTGAGGGTTCGTCGTAAGCGCCCCATTCCACCAGGATTCGCTTGTCTTTCTCGACTTCCCTCACCTTCACCTGCACGGAAAAGTTATACATCTCCCAATCCCAACGAATTTCCTTCCCCGGTTCCAGCCTCCCACTTCCCTTCGTAAACCAGAACCGCGACGTGATCGCCGGATCAACAAACGCTTCAAACACTTCACTGACGGGTCGGCGAATCAGCATCTCACTCTTCGCCACGGGCGCAGTCTTGACTTCCATAAGACCCCCTCTTAAACGATTTGCTTGGTTTGGGCTAGAATACAGCAATCCGTATTCATTTGTGGTGTGCCGAACTGCCCGGCAGAAAACTCGTATTGATTGTTCATGACCGACGCTGACGATTCGACAGACAAGCTCAAACACGACCAGAGCGAGAAAAAGCGTCGTGAAGAGGCGCTACCCGAACGCATTCTTCGCCGCGTCCTGGAAGGAATGGGCGACGTCGTCGATCGCCGCTTCGGACGTACCGTCGAGCCGCGGAGTGGGCTCACCACCTCCAAACTCATCGAGCGGATGAAAAAGCTGATCGACGAGCGCGTCAGGGACGAAGGCAAAAGAGGACGAATCGCGCCGCACCACCTCGTGCTGAAAGTCGAATGGGGTACGCACTCCGAAGCGCCTCCCGAGATCCTCCACGATCTGAAAAACGAAGTACTTGCCGCCGCCATCGATCACATCAACGATCATCGTTATCGCACGCTTGGACCAGTTGCCGTCGAGGCTGAAGTCGATATTTTTACGACCGGCATCTCGGTCGATCCCACGTTCGGTGAGTTTGAAGAAGACCTGCGCCGCCAGGACGAAGAACGACGCGCCGCAAAAGCAGGCGTGCAGATTCCGTCCGGCGCGCCCGTTATGCCTGACATCCAGGTAATCGCGCGCATAACTCAACAAAACGGAACGCGCGAGATCCCCTTAATCTTCAAACCCGGCGGCAGGCGTCTCAACGTCGGCCGCGCCTCCGATAACGAACTGACCCTGAACGACGCGAGCGTGTCAAAGATCCATGCCGCACTGCTCATGACAGCCGAAGGCACTCTCCTCGTCGCCGACACCGGTTCCACCAACGGAACTTACATCAACGGTCGCCGCATCGCGTACGGCGAGTCGCGACTGATTGAAGACGGCGACGTAATCGGTTTTGGAGATGTGGAAGTGCGATTGCGCAAAAGTGAGTAGAACTGGATGACCGTAACGACATTACTTCTGCTTCTCTTCCAAACTCCCTCACCGTCTCCGCTGCCGACTCCACACGTGCCCGAGCGCATGCCTGCGTTGTTCACGCTGATCTACCTGGGCGGATTTGCGTGCGTGCTTCTGCTGCTACTGCTTGGTCTGGTCCGTAACCGGCGCCGGCCTGTTATGACGGCCGCGGTCGCGGAAGACTTGCCAAAAGCAGTTCGCAAACGACTTGGTTCGACTTCCACGAATCGCGGTCTGCGCGCCTTGCGCTGGTTGTTTGTGCTGCTGGCGATCGGACTGTTTGGGTTTCACGTTTACTGGGCCCAGTACGCTGCTGAGCAGAACGAAAAGTTTCAACAGCTTAGTTACAAGGATCTGCGCGTGCGCCGGTTGTCTGAATCGACACTACGGGGATGGGTTCTCGATCGCAGTGGCCGGTTGGACCAACCGCTCGCGTATTACAAGCGCACCCCAAGTGGCGAGATCCGGCGCGAGTATCCGCTCGATAAAGCTTTGTCGCACTTGTTTGGATCCGATCGTGGCGATCCGGGCCTCGAGCGCGCACTGTTTGGCGTGCAAAGCGGTGCGCTCCCGGAAGCGTGGGAAGTCGTGCGAGGCAAGTCAGTCGAATTCCAGGGCAACCAGGACGTGCGGCTAACGATCGATCGCACGCTCCAACAGACCGCCGTCGATCTGTTGAAAGGAAAGCATGGCGCGATCGTCGTGCTCAATCCGCAGAACGGCGAAGTGCTCGCGATGTACAGCGAACCTTCCTACAGCCTCAGCGAAGTTGAAAACGAAGCAAACTGGATTCGCCTCGACGCAAACGAACGCGATAAACCACTCGTCAGTCGCGCGCTCGGCGCTTACTACATTCCCGGTTCGACCTTCAAGACAGTAACAATGACCGCCGCGTTTCTCGCGGGCGAGCAGGACACGGAGTTTGTTTGTAGTGGCAGTGGTTACTACGCCGCGCCCGGCGCAAACGTGATCTTCGACGATGCGGGTCCCGCCGAAGTGCATGGAAAGATCGGGATCGATCATGCGTTTGAAGTTTCCTGCAATCAGTACTTCGCGCAGATGGGTGTAAAGCTTGGTCCGGAACGTCTCAAACGCGCGGCGCAACTGTTGGGCATCGGCGCCTACGACACGCCGTCCGAAGCATTACGCGGACGCAAAGCACCGCAGCTATGGAACGGCAGTAACGAAGCGGTCAAACGCGCATTGGCGCCGCGCGAAGCGACGATCGTTACCGGAAAGCAGGTAACGAGATACGACCTGGCATTGATCGGCTACGGTCAGGGCTACGCCGGACAGATGACGCCTTTTCAGATGGCGCTTGCCGCGGCGACCGTCGGCAACATGGAAGGAAAATTGATGAAGCCGAAGATTGAATTCAACCTGGCGCCGCAGGTGTTCAATCAAGTGGTCCCACCGGCGACCGCTGCACGTCTGCGACAGATCATGGGACTCGTTACCGGAGGCGCAAGCGGTACGGCGCGCGGAGTGTTTGCGCCGGTGAAAGCGGCGGGAATTAACACCGGCGGCAAGACTGGAACGGCGCAAAAAGTTGTGCCCGTGTACGACGCGAAGACGGGCCAGCCAAAGACACGTCACCGTATCGAGCGCGACAACCGCGGGAACATCATTCGCGAGTACGACGAAATCATCATGGATGAAGAGAATCCAAGAATTGACGGCTGGTTCCTGTGCATCGCGCCACTCGAGAGACCGCAGTTGGCGATCGCGGTGATCGTCGAAGGCGGAGGGTATGGATCGAGATCTGCGGCACCGATTGCCGCTGCTTTAGTGATGAAAGCGAGAGATTTGGGTTACTTGAGAGTTAGGTAGCCACAAAGAGGCACAAGAAGAAGCACAAGAGGCACAAAAAGTTTTTAGTTAGATGAAACCGCGCTTGTTAGAAGAAAAATCGCGCTTAGGTGAGAAACCTCGCTTAAATGAGAATCGCGCTTAGATGAAAAACCGCGCTTCGTCACATCTGCTGCTCATACTGATCATTCTCGGTCTCGAGATCATGGGGTATCTCGCTGTTCATCGAGGCGCGTTGCTGCGTGGCTATGAAACTTCGGTCATCGGCGCAGTGCGCGACCTCCTGATGTTCATTCCCTTGATGATGGTTGCGCTGTGGCTCTCGCGAACAAAAAGGTTTTCGGGTAACTGGATCCTGTTTACAACGGCGGTGTTGCTCTTCGGGTTCGGCATGCTGATCCAGTACCGGCTTTACAGCGATCCCGAATACAACGCGCGCAACAAGGCCGCCGCGCGCGAACAGAAAATGGAAGCGCTGCGCATGCGCTACATCATGGAGAACTACGATCCCGTCAAGAAGCAGATGATGGGATTGCCGCCTACGCCCGCCCAGCCAATCGACATCGAGCAACTGCCGAGAAAAGAGTCGACCTACTCGTTGTGGAACGCGATCACCTCGAGCTACACCTGGATTCCGATCATCTCGATCCTTGCTTTCGCGATCGCGTATTCATTCTGCGTGCGTGACGGATTTCTGTTGTTCCTCCAGCGAAACAGTTTTCTGATCGTGCTGTTGACACTCTTGCCGCTGGCGGCCGCGGTCGTGACGTCGAGCGCCGGAAAAGCACTGGGCAACATGACGCCGTGGGAACCGTCGAAGATCCCGTTCCTGGTCGGTTTCGCGGGCATCTTGACCGCCCGTTACAAAGACCTGGCTGAAACTTACTGGGGCATTCCGCGCGCACGCGACATCGTGCCGTTGCTCGTCATGGCGATGCTGCCCTTCGTTCCCTTCTTTGCATTGAAAGATTTCGGCCAAATGCTGATCTTTAGCGGCGCGTACACGACGTTGTATCTCGTTGCCGTTCGTCGCTGGCCGCAATTGTTGCTGTTCGTCGGTTCGGTCGTCCTCGTTATTGGCATTCTCGTCGTTGGTGCGCTGCCGCGAGACATACAGGAGAAAGTGCCGTTGCTGCCGACAATCGCCCGGCCCATCAGCACTGCGCTTCCGGCTCGCATCCAGCAACGGTTTCACCTGTGGCTCGACGGATTCGATCCGCCGTCGCCGGAAGTTTCCTGGTGGAAACCTGAATACGACGAAGCACTGAGCACGAACCCGGAGATGAAAGATCTCGCCTCGCAGAGCCCGGCACTGCAAAGGACGGTCAACGTTGACGTTTGGTTCGACAAGTTTGCGTTCCAACCCGCACAGGCGACTTGGGGAATATCTTCGGGTAAGAGTACGGGCCGGGGTCTGGGCCTCGGTTTTCCGGAAGTGATTCCGATTGCTGATTCCGACTACATCTACGCGGCGATCGCCGAGGAAACTGGCCTCGCGGGTGGGGCCATAATCATCCTCGCGGTCATAATTTTTGTCATTGCTGGCGTTCGCACTTCGCTGGAGTCGCGTGATATGTTTACGAAGCTGTGCGCGGCTGGTCTTACGGCTTTCATAGGATTTCAGGCGTTAGTGAATATCGGCGGTATTCTGCGGGCTTTGCCGATGACGGGCATCACGTTGCCGTTTGTCAGTCACGGCGGATTCAGTCTGATCACGAGCTTTGCGATGCTGGGAATGTTGATGGCGTTTTCACATCGAAATGCGCGCGACAGGGTGATCGCGGAGATGCCCGAGACGAAGAGTTCCTCTCCCATTAAGCTGGAGGCAGTGCAATGAGCGAAGACAGGAAGACCTTCAAGGTCCAGTCCTCAGCGCTTTCCGACCGCGGTCTGAACGAACGTCGTCCCCTTAACGAAGATGCTTTTCTGCACGACCCCGAGCGGAACGTGTTTGCCGTCGCCGATGGCGTCGGCGGTGCTGAAGCCGGAGAGGTCGCTTCCCAAACTGCGATTGAAGTCCTCGACGAAGCTTTTCGTCACCAGGTTGACGGCGCGGACGTCGAAGATCTCATGGAGCTAGCCATTCAACGGGCCAACGCGTCGATCCACCAGATGGCCCAGGAGCACGCCAAGTTTTCGATGATGGCGACCACGATCGTCGCGCTTCATCTCAAGGGCAACATTGCCACTTTCGGTCACGTCGGCGACTCTCGCCTGTATCGCCTTACGCCTGACGGCGTGCTGCATCGCGAAACTGAAGATCACTCGATCGTCGAAGAAGAAGTGCGCGCCGGACGCATGACACCGGAACAGGCCGCAAACCATCCCAGCAAGAACGTGATCAGCCGTGCGTTGGGCGCGGAACAAGGCGTCGAAGTCGACATGAAGACGATCGAAGTCGAAGACGGCACGGAGTTTCTACTGTGCACTGACGGCATCACGCGTCACGTTTCAGACCACGAGCTTCGTCAACTGCTCGTTCTCAACGGCGACCTCGAGGACGTTTGTAACGAACTGAAGCGACGTTGCTACGAACGCGGCGCCGAAGACAATTTGACCGTTGTCGTCGTGCGCGTCGGCGAACGTCTCCACGCCGACGAGCGACTGGCAGAACTTGAGCCGACGATCTCACCCGAAACGCAAACAGTTTATGCCCCCAAGCCGAACGGCCAACCGGTTGTCGTCGCGGCGCAAAATGAAGGCAGTTTCATTCCAGCCTCGCGCGTCGCCTTTCCCGGACCAACCGGAAATGCGCCCGTGGTCCAGGAGAGATTAAACGTGGCAGATCCTGCGACACGCGAACGTGGCGGCAGTGGCGCCGCAAAGTTCTTCGGACTTCTACTGGTTCTCGCATTGATCGGCGGAGCGTTCTACGCGGGCGCACGCTACAAAGAACGAATTCCCTTTCTCCGGACGAAAGTCCAGGCGCCGACAGAGCCCGTGAACACCGCAACGCCCGCGCCCGAAGAACCATTCGTCCAATTCGAGCGAACGCGGCGGCAAATCGATCAGGACCCGCGCGCGTGGCTCGCGAATGACATCGGCAAGGAGTTGGTTAACGCGGGCGTGCAGAATCCGCTCGACTCTCCAAATGCGGATTTTTTGTATCTTTACGGTCGCGCAAATCTGCTCACCGGCAACACCGAGGAAGCCGTAAAGGCTTTCGACGCTGCGATTAGCAAGGCCGACGCAGCGCCGTCGCCCGCCAGTGCCACCATCAAGAAAGAGGCAATTCTTGGTTTGGCGGCGCTTAGTTTCCGGACCAATCGCGATCGCTGGAAAACACTCAACCAGTATGAAGAGTTGACGAAACCTCCCGCCAATTCAAACGCCCCGTGATATTGAACCCTGATCAGTCTTCTATGCATCTAAGCCTTGCGAATCAGGGCGTAAATAATGTCGGAACTCAAACTCCAGCAAAGCAGACTCGACGGCCGCTATGACATCGTCGACTGCCTCGGCCGTGGCAGCTATGCAGAGATCTACGTCGCGACTGACAATGCCGCAGTCGACGGCGCGCCGCGCACGGTCGTCATCAAGGCGCTGAATCTGTACTTGCAGGACGAACCCGACGCCGAACTCGAACGCACGCTCGTCGCCAATTTTCAAAACGAAGCAGTGGCGCTCGATCGTGTGCGTCATCCCAACGTAATCAACCGTCTTGGACACGGCACGGCAATCGATCTCGCCGGCACTACTTTTCACTACATCGTTCTCGAGTATCTTCCCGGCGGAGACATGTTCGCGTTGACGCGCTTGCGCCCGTTGCCGATCCAGAGAGCGCTTCACTACCTCGAGCAGGTCTGTTCCGGACTCGCCCACGCACACAAGTGCGGCGTTATTCATCGCGATATCAAGCCACAGAATTTGTTGCTCACCGCAGACAAGGAGATCGTGAAGATCGCAGACTTCGGCGTCGCTCGACTCGATGCGACCGAAGGCGCGATCACTCGCGTGGGCACCAACATCTATTCGGCGCCCGAGCACAACCCGTTGATGCAGACGGGACAGCTCGATCCGAGTGGTCTAAGAACACCGCCACGGGACTACCTGACGCCGGCGGCCGATATCTATTCTTTGGCGAAGACGATGTACACGCTGCTCGCAGGTGAATCGCCGCGTCGATTCGCGCAACATGCGATTACAGCGTTGCCCGAGGCAGTGAGCGGCAACTTCTGGGCGGTTTCGGTCCTGCGTGTGCTCGAAAAAGCGACGCAAAGCCGGCCCGAGGATCGTTTTCAAACTGTGGAAGAGTTCTGGGACGAGATCGCCGACGCCAGTCTTCCGCCGACTCGCCCGCTACGAATGGTTACAGCCGCGGCCGCGGAACTGCGCCGTAAACCAAGCCTCGATCTGTCGATCGAACCTGAAGACTTCACCGAAGCAGCACCGCCGCGGCCGCATTTCGCGATACCCGAACCGCGTGGCGTTCCGCCAAGAGACAACGACTCGATTCGCCGGCCACGCATTGTCGTCCCGATCAGTGCAGAAGCGCGACGGCAAATGGAGTTACGCGCGCGGCAGGAACTACAGGCGGAGAGAAATCTAACCGATGCTCGCGAGCAGCGACGATCTTTAGGCTCGGTATTGCCCCCCAGCCGTACGCGCCGCGCAATAGTCGCGGCAGGATTGATCCTGGCGTTTTCCGGCATGTTGCTCGCGACTCACAAGTACGTGACCACACGTTGGAACCCATTGGCGTCGATTCCCGGAACTTCAGACATCATTATCGTGGGCCGTGAAGGTGTGACCACGACTGACTTGAACCTGCGTCCAGTCGCGAGCAGCGCTGGAAATTCGCCGATCGGCTTGGCTGAATCAGGCTCGAAGGTTAGAGTTCTCAGTGCCGACAGTAACAACAATTGGGTCGAAGTGCTGGTCGTCGAACATGCGCGGCCGAAGACCGATCCATATTCCTCCGATCGCGGGTGGGTCAATAAACGTTTTATAAAATTCGATTGATAACACGGAGCGATTAGATTGGGCCTGCTTGAATCGATAAGAAAGTGGATTGATGGTGAGACCGGCGAAGACCTGCTCGAAGCGGCCGACGAGCATGCGAAACCGCGGCGCGTTTGGGAAGAGTTTCTGGTGAAGATCGCGCGCGAAGTCGAGGCCGCGATGCAGCGCGAAATGTTCACACCGCCGGGTGGCCCAACTTATATTCCTCGCGAATACATCGTTTATCTCAGTCCCGACGACGACAAAGACTGGCAGGGCGACAAGCGTCGTGGTCTCGAACAGGGGTTGTTTCATGTCCTTTCCGAACGCGCGCGCGAATTGAGTGGGACCACTCAACTCGCCGTTAAATCTTTTGCGGTCGAGTTGCGCGTTGATGGCACGTTGAATAAAGGCGAGTTTCGCGTGCAGGCGGTTTGGGATGAAACAGAGAGCGGCCACACGATGGTAACGCCGCGCGTTACTCAATCGTCACAGACGTTCAATCCGAACGATACGGTTCTCGAAAGGGCGGAGGACGTCAGCGAGAACGAACAAACAGTGGTGCGTCCGAAGGCGATGGCGCTTTATTCGGTTGAAGTCTGGCGCGATGGTGTGCGAGAAGCGGTAGTGCCGATCACCAAGAACGAGATCACGATCGGACGCGGATCGCGGAGCATTTCAGTCGATCTGCCGATCAAGGGAGATCCGGAAGTCAGTCGCGTTCATGCTGTAATGTCGCGGGACAATGAGGGACGTTACTGGCTCGTCGCCAAAGGACGAAACCCGACGCTGGTGAACGGCCGCGAACTCCCGCGCGAGGAACCCACCGAAGTCGCCCCCGATCAGAAGATCGCGATCTGCAACTTTGTCATCCGCATCCAGCCGAGGTAATTCCTGACTCCTTTGAAGAAAGGGCGGCGACTGCGAGGTCGACGCCGCCCGTAATGGTGGCTGAAGGAGCTAGCCACCCACCCTTACTCAGAAATTAAACTTAAGGGCAAACTGGAGGATTCGCGGGTCGAACGTCCCAGTGATTCTTCCAAAATTCGCGCTGTTGATGCTTTGACTCTGACCAACGTCGAAGTTTGTATGGTTCAAAACATTGAAGGCTTCGGCGCGAAACTCGAGGTTCGTGTTTTCACTAAACCGGATTCTCTTGATTAGGCTCATGTCCAGATCCAACCGGGAAGGACCACTGATTGGCGTGAGCTGTAGCCCCCCAACTGTACCCGACGCCGGATTCGTCAGGAATTGATTAGAATTCGGATTTGCGCGGACGGCCGCGATCAAAGCCGGATCAAACAACAGCGGCTGGCCGGTTGTCGGATCGAAGAACAATCCCGTATGGTCTTGCAGTTCGCCGACGCTCAGGCTGGAATTGACAGTGTTAATCCCCGAACGGCCTCTGCGATTGAGCGTGCCGCGAGCCGAGACGATCGAAATCGGTTCGCCACTTTGCCAGCGAAAGATTCCGTTCAGACTCCAGCCGCCCAGAATCTTGTCGATGAAGCCGCCGTTGTTCAGGAAGCGTTGTCCTGCGCCGAATGGCAGTTCATAGACAGCGTTTGCCTTGATAACGTGCGTGATGTCGTCGCTGATTCGTCGCTTTTCGAGGACGCCGCCGATTTCATTATCCAGCAACGGGCTAAAACTGGTTTGACTACCTTCGAAGTCGCTGAACGCCTTCGCAAACACGTAGTTTGCCTGGAAGTAAAGCCCGCCGCTAAACCGTCTTCGAATCTCACTTTGAAAACCGTGGTAGTTCGAGAAGGATCCATTTCCGATCATGTCGACGACAAACGCGTTCGGATTTAAGCGCGCGAAGAATGACGGCGTAAGCGACGGATCCCCACCATTGGCGCCGTTCAGGAAGAAGTCGCGATTCAAATAGTAGAACGAGGCGAGTTCTCCGACTTCTCCGTTCCGTACAAAGCCGATTACCGTTCCGCTGGTAAGGAAACCCGCCAGGCCGAACCGGGGCAGGAGCTGTAGAGGCTGTCTGTTTCCGCATTGGGCCGCGGTTGGGTTAAGCCGTCCACAATTTGCGAGGTTGAATTCCGCGCGCCGGAAGTCCTCGAGAAAGCCGTTGCCAAAGATCTTTACCTGATTGAAATCCAGGCCACGAGTCAACTTCACTCCGCGATTCCCTACGTAACGAAACTCCACAGCAGTGTCGCGCATGATTTCTCTTTCAAAACCAATGTTCCACTGCTGCACATAAGGAGTGCGGAAATCCGGATCGATAGTGAATAGGGCCGATCCCGGATCCAGAACGATATTATCAGCGATGGTTCGCGGTACCTGGAATTGTGGCTCCGTTACTGGAACTCTGCCGCTACCGCTTATCGTTCCGGAGATGCCGGTGATCTGAACGCCCTGTGAGAGTCCATCGTTGCCGCGGTACGCATTTCGAACCGTTGTGATGCTGTTGTCGATCACGTAAGAGATTGAGTAACCGCCGCGAATCGAAGCCTTCCCTTCACCCCACGGATCCCACGCGAAACTGAAACTGGGCGCAAAGTTGTTCCAGTCGTTGTTAAAGAACGGGCGGCCCGTTCCGCTGCCGGCAAAATCCAGGACCGCATTTGGGTTCGATAGTTCGGAAAGCCCACCGACAGGGAACAGTGCCAGGCCATTGTGTTCCGTTGGCACAGATATGAACTCCCAGCGCAGGCCGAGGTTCAGCGTAATGTTTCGTCGCGCGCGCCACGTGTTATTCAAGTACAAACCAACGTTGTAGTTGCGCAGATCCGACCGTTCTCCGAGACCACTTACGAATCCCGACGTGCGATCCCGCACCTGAAAGGTCTGATTAACGGAGTCGACTGGACCGGTGAGCAGCGCCAGGATACTGCTGGCGTTGTTGAAATTAGTGGTGGAAATGCCGCCAGGAAAGAGCGACGGATCGAGCGGGTTTGCATTGCCCGCGCCGAAACCGATCGCGTAAGAAGGGAGTCTGCCCGCGTCATTAAACGGTAGCACTTTCAACAGCCGCAGGTTTCCACCAAAGCGATGAATGTGATCGCCACGCACCCACGTCGCGTTGTTGATTAATTCCTTAACAAAGACATCGCGTCCCTGCGGTTGGAAATTCTGGACGGGATTCGAGATCAGAGGAATCGTTACGTGAAAACCATCCGCAAACGGCTCGCGGTTAACGAATTCCACATCGTAGTCGTTGTAGCCCGCGCGTAATTCATTCGTCCAGTTGGCTGCGGGGCTCCAGATCCACCCGAATGATCCGCGTGGACGTACACTAGACTGTCCACCACCGGGCAGTCCCGGAAACACCTCGCCAATGTCGTTAAAGACATCGTTTGGGAAACTGCTGCTCAACCGACTGTAGGCGATTTCGAATCGGCTGTTCGAGCTCTGGTCGAAGTCGATGCGGAATCCAAACAGGCGATCGCTGCTCGGCGCGGAACTGTTGAAACGAAAGCCGCTAAAATTGAGGTCGTCTCCCGTCTCACCGGAATTCGGTAGCGGAGTTAAGCCGATCAAACTCGCCATCCGCGGATCCGTCGCCAGGCTCGAAATGCCCAGCAGGTTGACGGTCTGCAACTGATTATTGTCGAGACGCCGATAAGTAAACTGGCCGGTTCGCGCGGCGGAAGTAAGGACCGTGCGCAGCCGTGAAGCGCCCTGGGCGACACGCGTCTCTTCGTCATAAACATAGAAGAAAAGCTTGTCTTTGCCCCATGTCGTAGGCCCGCCCTCTCCAAACCTTGGCAGTACGAATGGTCCACCGAGGTTGCCGCCAAACTGATTCTGAATCAGTTTCTCCTTTGGCAATCCCGCGCGGTTGTTAAAGAAGCTATTGGCATCGAGATAATCGTTGCGGTGAAACTCGAAAAGGCTGCCGTGAAAGCGGTTACCTCCGCGCGGCGTTACCAGTTTGACCTGGGCGACACCTAGACCGTCTCCCGGCCCGCTGTTCTGTGTAGTTAGCGTAAACTCGGAAACACTTACTACGCTGGGAGCGGCCACACCGAAAAAGGCGTCAGTGCGGACGAAGTTATCGTTGATGTTGATGCCGTCCCAGGTGAGATTTGTGAACGATCCGCGCAATCCGTTCACCGATGCACCGCGATTGGTGCCGCTGGTATTTACCCCGGCTTGTAAACCGGCAAGCGTCAATGGATTTCGACCATTGAGCGGAAGGTCTTGTATCTGACGTTCCAGCACAGTGGTTGAGAGTTCCGCATTTTCAGTGTTGACTACGATCTGGGAATCAGCAGCCGTGGTGATTACCGTTTCTGCAATGTCTCCCAGTTCCATTTTGACGTTGACGGTAGCCGGTTGGTCAACATTAACGACGACATTGTTTATGTGGGATTTCTTGAACCCCGTCCGTTCAACTTCCAACAAATACGAACCGGGTCGGACGTCGGAGAAAACAAAGAAACCCTCATCGCTTGAGATTGTGGAGACCTGACGGTTAGTCGCTTTGTCTGTCAACACAACCGTAGCGCCGGATATGACAGCGCCATTCGGATCTTGTACCGTGCCGTTCACTCGTGTGTTCGTCGATTGAGCAAAAGCCAAAGCGCACAGGGAAAGAATCAGCAAGGACGCAAAGAAAATTGTTTTTACAGGTTTCATAATCAATGGTCGGCTCCTCCTTGAATCAGAAGTGGTGGCTGATGTGCGAGGTGAGACAGCACAGCAATACATTGCTCGAAAGAAAGCTTCGATGAGGGTGAACGCTTGCGCGAGTCTCAAATGCAATGGCTATTCCCGCGCCTAAAGTCAGTTTCGTTAGTCTAACTCGCTATATGAGGGGGATTACTCACGACTGAGTACAGCGATAGGTGAGATCGCCTACGGGTTTGAGGCAAGCGCACAGTTTCAGGTGACTAGGGTGATCTGAGTCCAAGTCGTTGTCCGGCAGTCGAATGGTTGTCTTTGCCACTAGACTTTCCCGTTCTGGTGCAAGTGTGCCTTCCCATAAGTGTAATTACTCAACGAGAAATTCTCGTTGAGCCCATCTGGATATAGAGAAAGCAAACAAATGGCAGCGAGAAAATTCAGGGTTTCGGAGATGATCCAAATAGATGAACGGATCCAATTGTGTTGAACTCTTAAAGACTGATGAGGAATGAGTGAAACACCTATAACAACTGAGTAGAAAGACTCATGTATCACTCTCCTGAGTGAAGTAGCATTCGCCACGTGTGACGTGCGGTGGCTATCCTTATCAAACTGGCCACATTGTGGAGAGTGTTACATCGCAGGAAGCAGTTAGGGCGCCGCAAGGCGCCCCAACTTGTGTGCGAATGGTTCAAACAGATCAAGACGTGGCAGACCCAACGACGCTGTTGGATCTGCTGCCGTCCAGTTCGAAGATGAGGTCGGTCAGTAGCGTAGCGACATTCGCGCCTTCGAGGTAGCCCTTGCCGAGGATCTTCGTGATCGGGCGCTTCTTAACTCCCCCGTTCACTTCTTTCAGTATCGCTCTCGCAAACGCCGCCACCACTGTCCCGTCAAACTGTGTCCCGCTGTTCTCGCGTAAGTCGCGCACGACATCTTCAAACGATCGGCGACGGCGGTAAGGGCGGTCAGTGGTCATCGCGTCGAACGAGTCAGCCAGAGACACGATCTTCGCACCCATCGGAATTTGCTCGTCCACCAGACCGTCCGGATATCCACGACCATCGGGACGTTCATGGTGATACTTTGCCATCAACGGAATGTCGGCGTAAGGATGATTGATTGGGGAGAGAATCTCGTATCCGGCGACCGGATGGCGATTGAGGTCGCTCGATTGCTTGGCGTTGATGTGATAAGGCGCATTGATGATGTCGCGATCGACAACCAGCTTACCGATGTCGTGCAGATAACCGGCGATCTGTATTCCTTCGACTTCCCCTTCGCTCCAGCCCATCTCACGAGCGATGATCTCGCTGTAACGGCCCACACGTTCCGAATGGCCCTGCGTGTACTTGTCTTTAATATCGATCGCTGTGGCAAAAGCCCGCACAGTGTCGCGGTAGATGGCACGTGCCTCTTCATATAACCTGCGGTTCTCTTCCGCTCGTTGGGCCACCTGCTCGAGCAGCCGGTGCGTGTGAATACCGACTCCGATGTGCCGGACCATCGCCTTGATCGTTTCGAAGTCGGCGTTTGAAAACTCCTCACCGCTCGCTTTCCCGCCCAACAGGACCAACCCGGTCACCTCGCCGCGTACGATCATCGGCAGCACGAGTTCGATTCCGGTGTTAGTCAGACCATCGCGATGCCGGTTGATGAAGCCTTTTTTGCTGTACCTGACTAAACACTCCGGCGCCTCCGCCTGGAGTAACTCTCGCTTCTCAACTTCCGCGATGGTCCACTCACTCAACACCTCATCGCAGAGTCCCCAAACAGCAACACAACGAAGCGAACCCGCATCGACACATTCAGCTACCGCTCCGCGACGCAGCGCCAGCGTTCCCAACAGCAGGTGCAACGACGTCCGCACCATCTCACTGAAATCGCCGGTGCCGGCAATCTCCTGGCCCAGATCAGCCAGGGCGCCGAATGTGTGAATGAGTTTCTGGGTGGACGGCTCCATTTACAGAATCAGTGGACTATCTGCGTCGCTTCATAATTGGAGAGATTAAGCAGTGCCTCGCGTTCATCCTTCGCGAGCAAAACGTGGCGGGTCAATCCGAGCATCTCAAACAGTTCAACTGTCTGATTGTTAACTTCCGAGAAAACAACGCGCGCGCCGCTCTTTTCGGCGACGTCGATGATGCCGAGAAGAATCGAGATGCCGATACTGTTCACTAATTGGGTGTCGCTGAAGTCGATTACGAGCGCACGGCAGCCGCAGTCGAGTTGCCGGCGGCATTCCCGTTCGATTTTTTCACCGGTTAGCTTGTTAAGGTAATCGCTCGCGTAAACAACTGCAGTCGTGCCAATGCAGTGGGAGCGTACTAAACCTGGGCTTGGTTTATCCACTCGTGGGCCCCTCCTGCCTCGAATGTTTGTGATCAGAGGCGACCTAAAAATTCGCCCCAGAGGTCTTTTTATTCCTGGTAATGCTGGATCGGAAGCGTCACGAAGAACTTTGGCGAAGATACTTTGTCATACGCAAGCTGGTACCATCGTCGACCCGTTCAAACTCGACTTCGTCCATCAGAGTTCGGATCAGTTTTAGTCCCCAACCGCGTCGTTCTTCCGCTGCTTCTGAAGTCTCTAAACCGCTACTCGTACCGTTAAGATTGGCCGGTACGATGCCGCGACTCGAAATAGTGACGACTAATCTATCACTTTCAAGCCGAAAACGTTGATAAATTTTTCGATCCGGGCTGAAACTGTGTTCGGAAGCGTTGATACAAGCCTCCACGACGGCCGTTTTGATCTGGTTGATTGCCTCGGGACGGAACATCAAACGCCGCGCGATTTGTTCGGCTGTGCTCGCGGCGATGAGCTCGTTGTCCTCTCCCATCGGCACAACCATCAGAAACTCATTGGCTTCAGTACTTTGCACGACAGGCTGCGACGCCGTTTCGCCCAGGCGCTCGGCCAGCAAAGCCAACTGGTGGCGACTCGAACTAAACGCTTTTCGCCGGCTCAACAAGCGGCTCGAATCTTCCGTAAAACCCTCATTCGATATGAGCCATATCTGGCAACGACTGAAACCAAGATTCGCCGCCAGCGTCTCGAACCGGTCGCACCACGTGCGCGCCACGTCGACTTCGACCTCCAGCTTCGACTCGATGTCGGCAGTCAGCCAGATCACTTCGTGAGCGTCTGAGTAGGCGCTGTCTTCAAACGTATGAGCCACAAGACAACGGTCTTCTTCACTTATCTGCCGCATGTCGTTGTTGAAGGCCACGCAGCTTGCGAGGTGGACCGTCTGCGGTAGTTTGAAAAGATCAGACTCGGCGTCGAGCCCGGCCGTGATCGTCTCGCTCTCGGCGCCCTTGTACTTGCGTGTGAAAGTCGCATTATCAAACAGAACCGAGGGGACGCGCTGGCAATTGAAACGATTGATAAGCTCTCGCAGTCCACCGCTGGCGATCTGTTTGTAATGTCGCGCCATCGTGTGAGGCGCGCGTTTGAGTGAGTCGGCAAGCGCGTCGGCCACCACTAATGCCCGAGGCTCGTTGAGAACGTCTAGCCGGTACCGTACTTTCAGATAATCTTTCCAGGGT
Source organism: uncultured bacterium (assembly GCA_965649955.1). Classification (GTDB taxonomy): domain Bacteria; phylum Acidobacteriota; class Blastocatellia; order Pyrinomonadales; family Pyrinomonadaceae; genus PSRF01. The sequence goes on along the minus strand of CBFGMX010000026.1, from coordinate 25,207 downwards.
TGTGGTCCAACTCCGGCTTCCACGATTCCCTGGTTCCAGTTGACGAACTCCTGCACATGCAGGCGGTGAAGTATCTCCTGAAGCTCGCCGGCAGTAAGGTGCAAACGCTTGCGCCAGACTTCGAACGTCGAGGTTTGATCTTCCCCGGCTGCCGCTTCCCATAACAAACGAATCAACAACTGTCTCGTGTCGAGTCGTGGAGCGATCTCTTCGAGCAGTTCGGCGAAGTGGCGGTGAAGATGTCCGCCGAACAGGTCGTCGACGTAGAGACGTTCGCAATCAAGGTACGAGATCAGCGATGCGTTCTTTTCACGCGCCGCCTGGAGAAAGATGCTGATGAAGAACGGATTGCCCGCGAACTGCTGGACCAGCAGATCGCGTGCTGCCTCGCTAATCGCGACGTGTTGCCGGCGCGCGACGTGTTCGACGAGCATCGCCGCCTGGGTCGTGTCGAGTTGTTCCAGGCGAAGGATGTCGAGTAGCTCAAAATTACACTTTGCTTCGTGAGCAGCCGCGAGAATCTGCCGTCGCAGACCGGCGAGCACAAACGTGAAGCCTCCGCGTCCAAACACCCTCAGCACTTCGGTTCCCAAGACAACTACGCCGTTCAAGTACTCGGCGAGCTGCGCACCGTCGAGCATGATGAGCGGGCGTCCACGACCGTGCGGGACCCGTTGCGGCGCGCCCAAACAGAACCGCACCAGCGCCTTGTCGTCGTTACTAAATCGCAGTCGGGTGTAGGAGTCGACCAACTGCTCGATCCATTCGAGATCGGCCGGCGGCGCCAGTTCCACCAGGTCCTGCAAAGTCAACGTCGAATGTGAAACAACCGGCTCATCGCGCCGATAGGCGATGTACTGCTGGAGAAACGTGTTCAGAAACTCAATCGCCGCGCTGACTGCCGTTGTCTCGTGGCGTGTAAATGCAAAGTAGATCGGTATGACGTCGGAGCGTTGGTTGAAAATCTGATCGTAGGCCTGTCGCAGGAGTTCGGAAACGCCGGCCGAAGGCTCCATCAACAACAACAATCCGCGGCCTTCGTTCGACGGCTCCGCATGGGCCATGATCCGGTTCAATTCCTCGCCGCGCCCGACGAAGTCGTACTGCGTCACGCGACCAAGGATGCGCCGAAAGTTTTCACTGGAGCTGCGCTTGTTCATTTGCCCTGCTCGTCACTCCCGGCGTCTTCGAAATAAAATTCGACACGATCCTTGCCGAGGCTTTTCGCCTGGTAAAGCGCACGATCGGCAGCGGCGATGATCGTTTCCGAAGTGTTTAGGGTCGGCGAGAACGTCGACACGCCGACGCTGATCGTCACACCGCCCAGGGGCTGCGACTTTCCATGAGGATACTGCGTACTGTTGACGCGCTGCCTGATGCGCTCGGCGATCGTGCCCGCTTCCGACATGGCCGTTTGCGGCAAGAGAATGCAAAACTCCTCGCCACCGTAACGTGACGCGACGTCCGCCGAACGAAGCGCGGCTTTCAGACAGTGCGCCGTGATCTGGATGGCCAGATCGCCGGCCTGGTGCCCGTTCTTGTCGTTGTAGGCTTTGAAGTCGTCGATGTCGATCATCAAGAAGCTCATCGGGAAATCGTAGCGCTTCGAGCGGTTCAACTCTTCCGCCAGACGTTCCTCGAGATACCGGCGGTTCGGCATGCCGGTGAGCGAGTCGGTAATCGACATCAGTTGAAACTCGCTGGCTCGTTCCTGCCACTCCGCGCGTTCCAGTGCGACAGCCATCTGCGGCCCGATTATTTCGAGCAGGCTCAGATCGACCTCGTCGAAGCGGCGTCCGCCTTTTCGGTCTGTGATGTTGAGCACGCCGATCTTCCGGCCGCCAATGCTGATCGGGTAACTGATAAACGAGTCTGTTTTGTAGGAACGTTCTCGCGGTGCGGGGCGCCGTCCGGAGCTGCGCAAATCTCTGACGACGATCGCCGTTCCGGTCTCGATAGCTTCGCCTGAAATCCCTTCACCGACTCTTATTGGACCAACCACCGCCGGGTCGTTAGCGAAGCCACTGGCGGATTTGAGAATCAGTTCATTCGAATCTTCTTTCAGCAGAAGCAACGAGGCTCGTTCCGATTGGAACAGCTCTTTGGAATTCGCGACGATCGAGTCGTAGGTCTTAGCCGGATCCGCGCCGCTGATCCTTTCGAGAAAATGTTGCAGCGAGTCAGCGAAACGCGATCGATATTCGAGTTCGTTGCGCAGACGCTGGAGTTCCTGTTCGAGATCGGGTTGTGGCTTCTCCTCGCGCTTTTCTTCGCGGCGCGCGGGTTCTTTGAGCGGCGGTTTTTCTTTAGTAGCCGCCTCATGCGTTGTTCCGGAGCCATTCGAGTTTGCGGTACGGAAACGTCGAGCAGACTTGTCGACGCGTTCTGCGAGTTCATTCAGGCGCGGAGGTGCGGCGAAAAGAATGTTTGCAAAGACTGCTTCCGACGTTGCCAGGTTTTGCAGATCGCCTGAGCGGAAGCGTTCCATGAGTCGTTGGTAGTCCGCACTCTTCACGAACGCGCGTCCACCGATCACTGCGAGCTTGCGTTTACTGCCTCCGATCTCGACGGGTTTGGCAAAGCACTGAAGCCCGGCGTGACACTCGTACTCGACGGTTCCACCGGCTTTGATCGCACGTGAATGGGCCACCCCGCAATATGGATCGCAGAGCGTCGCGTATTCGGGTGAAGTTTGAAAAGCTTCGCAGATTGAGTTGTTGTTTGAGATTGCGATCGCCGGAGGTTGAGGTCCATCGACTAGCAGGAGGGCGAGACCGCAGGATTCGGCAAGGCCGTCCTGCACCTCCGTCCAAGCGGGCGGGGCGTCCTCGCGGTGTTCCTGAGGATTCAGGGCAATGGGGGACCTTTTTGGCATCTATCTCGGGGCACCTTGTTAAGGTTGCGGTTATCTATGTTCCGCACGAAGGCGAATCCGTACGGACAAAACCCTAACAAGTATAGATTTCAAATCTGTGACCTACAACGACTTAGCTGCCGGTCACGCCGAACTGAATACCCCAACATCCGCACACGAGGAGTTCACTTTAGTGCTAAACGTTCAATAGGGGTGGTATTTCGGCGTCCCGATTGGATTGGCTGATGAGGCAGTTTGCGATGGGCCGATAGCCGTTTTCTTTCTCGGGCTGATAGGTTGAGGTGAAGTTCATGATGAGGACTCTGGTCGGGATACTTTGACGCCGCTTTCCAGTCCCGGAGCGGCGCCCGGTGGAACGGTTTCGATGTCAGGTTGCGAGGGGCTGATGCGAATACAGGCCGCGAAATGGGCCGGTTTGATCTCGACCAACTGCGGCACCACTTCCTTACAAACGTCGATGGCGTACGGACAACGCGTGTGAAACGGACAGCCTGACGGCGGATTGATCGGTGAGGGGACGTCACCTTCCAAAACGATTCGTTGCCGCGTCGCCTCGATCTGCGGATCGGGCACGGGCACAGCCGAGATCAGCGCCTTCGTATAAGGCATCAACGGCTCGTGATAGATCGTCTTCGCATCCGCGATCTCGACGAGGCGGCCGAGGTACATCACAGCCACTCGATCTGACACGTGTCGAATCGCACGCAGGTCATGCGAGATAAAGAGGTACGTCAGGTGCTTCTCGCGGCGCAGTTTTTCGAGCAGGTTCATGATCTGCGCCTGAATCGAAACGTCCAACGCGGAGATCGGTTCGTCGGCGACGATGAAATCCGGATCGACAGCAAGCGCGCGAGCGATGCCGATGCGTTGCCGCTGACCTCCGGAAAACTCGTGCGGGTAACGCTTGATGAAGCGCTTGCTCAACCCCACTGTTTCGAGTAGTTCCTGCACGCGCTCTTCCGCTTCCCTGCCACTTGCCAGCCGGTACGTCTCGAGCGGTTCGCCGACAATCTGCCCAACCGTCATGCGCGGGTTCAGCGACGCGTAAGGATCCTGAAAGATGATCTGCAAGTGGCGACGTTGTTCACGTAACTGCCGCGCTGATAAGTGGGCCAGGTCACGATCATGATAGAACACTTGCCCCGAGGTGGGTTCCGTCAGTCGCAAGATCGCGCGCCCAAGCGTCGACTTGCCGCAACCCGATTCGCCAACCAACCCGAGCGTTTCGCGACGGTAAATATCCAGCGAAACTCCATCGACAGCTTTGACAACGCGTTTCACCGGGCTGCCGCCGATCAGCTTATCGAACGTGCTACCACCGCCGAGATCGAAATGAACCTTCAGATCTCGAATCGAAATCAGCGGCTCGTTCACTTTTCGTTCCTCAGTACTCATGAAGCTCGGCCGCCTCCTGACTCCGCATAAACTTCGCGCGCAAAGTGGCACAACGAATAGTGGTCCGCGTTAAGTTGCACAAACGGCGGAAACTCCCGATGACAAATCTCCTGGACCTTCTCGCAGCGCGGCGCAAACGGACAGCCGGGCTTCAAATGCGCGACGTCAGGCGGCAACCCCGGAATCTGATAGAGCTTTCCTTGTTCGGCTGTTGGATCCGGCACCGAACGCAGCAGTCCTTTCGTGTACGGATTGCCGGGCAACGCGAACAGTTCCGACGTCTTCGCCTGCTCGAATATCTTTCCCGCGTACATGACGATCACATGGTCAGTCATGCCGGCAACAACGCCGAGGTCGTGCGTAATCAAGATCACGCTTGTTCCGGTCTCTTTTTTCAGCGTCTTGATCAGCTCGAGAATTTGCGCCTGAATCGTGACGTCCAGTGCGGTCGTCGGCTCGTCTGCAATCAACAGCTCAGGTTCACATGAGAGCGCCATCGCGATCATCACGCGCTGCCGCATACCTCCTGAAAACTCGTGCGGATAGCTGTCAGCGCGCGTTCGCGCGTCGGGAATGCCGACCGTCTCGAGCATCCTGATCGCGTGTGCATGCGCCTGGGCTTTCGTGTGGCCCAGGTGTAGCTGCGTCATCTCCATCAACTGTCTGGAGATCTTCATGAACGGGTTGAGTGAGGTCATCGGATCCTGGAAAATCATTGCGATACGACGGCCGCGGACCTTTCGAATCGCCTCGTTTGTGAGTAACAACAGGTCCTGGCCGTTGAAGACCACTTCGCCGGAGACGATTTTTCCTGGCGGATCCGGAACGAGACGAATGATGGAAAGATTAGTAACCGACTTGCCCGAACCCGATTCGCCTACGATGCCCAATGTTTCGCCGCGCTTGAGCTGGAACGATATGCCGTCGACAGCCTTAACGATGCCGTCTTCAGTTTCGAAGTAAGTGCGAAGGTCTTTTACTTCGAGGAGGTTTCCGTTCGGTTCGTTCACGTGGTCCTCATCTGTGGGTCCAGCGCGTCGCGAAGACCATCACCCAGAAAATTGAGCGAAAAGAGCGTCAGCGCCATCGTGACACCGGGGAAGATCAACTGCCACGGAAAGATCGCGATGTTCTGAATGCCGTCCGACGCCAAACTGCCCCACGAAGCCAGCGGCGCCTGGACGCCGAATCCGAGGAACGAAAGAAACGCCTCCGTCAGCATGATCTGTGGGATCGTCAGCGTCGCGTAGACGATGACCGGGCCCAACGTGTTCGGTACCAGGTGACGAAAGATGATGCGCGGCGTTGAAACACCCGTCGCTCTCGCGGCCAGCACAAACTCCTGGTTCTTCAGCGACAGAACCTGTCCACGAACGATGCGCGCCATCGTCAGCCACGAAACCGATCCGAGCGCGATAAACAACAGGATGAGTTGCCCGCGCGCCGTCTGACTGCGAAACATCGACAGCAACACGATCACCACGATCACGTACGGCAGCGAATAGAGCACGTCGACTACCCGCATCATGATGTTGTCGAGACGGCCACCGACATAGCCGGCAATCGCACCGTAACTGACGCCAATCAATAGCGATACAAGCGTTGAAATGATGCCGACGAACAATGAAATCTGCCCGCCTTGAAGCACGCGCGCTAGCTGATCGCGTCCGGCGTTGTCGGTGCCGAACGGATGCGTCCAGGAAAAATCGCCGTCCGGACCGGTGAAAGGAGGAAGCGATTTGATCAGGCGGGGATCGTCAGTGGGGATGTAGTCAGGCGTGTAGCCGGTCGTGCGTTTGATTACAGTTGGACCAACGAGCGACGCGATGGTGATTAGCGCGGTCACGATCAGGCCGAACACTGCCAGCTTGTTTTTCAAGAGTCGACGCCACGCGTCGCGCCACAACGAAGTGCCGCGCACAAACTCCCCTTCCGTTATCGCGGTCTCCGGCGGGACGTGAATTAGATCAGGATCGGTCATCATCTGTGTTTCTAGTACCTGACACGCGGATCGAGAAACGCGTACGCGATATCAACCAGCAGGTTCATCAACAGCAAGGTGATCGCGATGAACGCGACAATGCCGATGATTAGCGGCTCGTCACGATTGAGCGATGCCTGAATGAAATAGTTCCCCAATCCCGGCAGTGCAAAAATCCGTTCCACTACGACTGTTCCGGTTAACAGAAACGCGAGCGCCGGACCCGTGTACGAAATGACCGGCATCAAGCCTCCGCGCAGCGCGTGTTTGATCACGACGTCCTTCTCGCTCAACCCCTTCGCTCGCGCCGTGCGAATGTAATCTGACCGCAGTACCTCGAGCATGCCCGCGCGTGCGAGACGCGCGATGTAAGCCATGTAGATCGCCGAAAGCGTGATTACCGGAAGGATCAGGTTACGACTGGGAAAGCCTCCCCACCGCGATGGCGGGAGCCAGTAAAGACTCAACGAAAACACAAGGACCAGGATTGGACCAAGCACAAAGTTCGGCACGGAGATGCCGAGCATGGCAAGCGTCATCGAACTGTAGTCCCAACGTGAGTTCTGTTTGAGCGCCGCGATCGATCCGGCGGTGATGCCAATGATCAACGCGAGCAGGTAAGCGAGAATTCCAACCGCGGCCGACACCGGCAACGAGCGCCAGATGATCGCATTGACCGACTGGCCTTCATACCTGAGCGACGTGCCAAAGTCGCCGTGCCGGACGATGCCCCAAATGGTCTTGCCGTATTGCTGATACCACGGTTTGTCGAGGCCGTACTTTTCGCGAATGCTCTTTTCGATGGCAGGAGGCAGCCGTTTCTCGCCACTGTAGAAGCTGCCGGGGGCGAGCTTGATGAGGCCCCACGTGATCGTAATCACGACGAGAATCGTTGGTATGGTGACCAGGAGTCGTCTGACTATGAAGCGAAGCATTCGTGTCGCTGGTGAAACTTAATCCGCCGTCAAACTCGGAATGCCATAGTCCCACTTGGCTGGATCGCGTTCGATGTAGACGTATTTCCACGGGAACAGCGAACCCGCATTCGGATACATGCCCTTCACGTACGGCTTCTTCACCCAGTTGGTCGCCGCCGTGTCGATCGGGATCATCGGTTGTGCGTCGATCAGGAACTTTTCGGCCTGGGCCAACAGTTCGTATCGTTTCTTCGGATCGAGCGTGCGGTTGGCCGCGTCGAGCATTGCGACGTACTTCGGATCCTGCCAGCCACTGCCGCTATCGCCGCCGGTGTAGAAAAGACTGAGGAATGTAAACGGATCCATGTAGTCCGCGCCCCACGCGCCACGCGAAAACCCCTTGTACTCGAGCTTGGCCCTGACGGTGAGGAAGGTCTTCCACTCCATATTCCGCAGGCTGACCGTGATGCCAAGGTTCTGTTTCCACTGTGCCTGCATCCACTCGGCCATTGCCTTGTTGGATTCCTGCGTGTTGTAGATGTACTCGACCTGGTCCACCGGAAACTTTGGACACGTATAACTGCCGTCGCCCTTCTGCGTAACGGGATACCCGGCTTCGGCGAGCAGCCGGCGCGCCTCTTCCGGATTGAACGGATCGCCTTTTGGTTGCGGATAGTCCTTGAAGATTCCCTCGGGCGTGAACGCCGTCAGTGGTTTCACGATCTTCCGCCACTTGGCCCATGCTTCCTTGTCGATGGCGTAGTTGAACGCCTTGCGAACGCGGACGTCGTTCATCGGCGGCTGCGTAACATTGATCAGCAGGTAGTTGATCGCCGCTTCCGGACCGTCCATATAATCCTGCTTCGCTCTGACCACCTCGAGCCACGCGTTTGGCACAGTGTGATTCAGCACTGCGTCGACCTCGCCGACTTTGTAGAGATTCATGATCGTCGGATTGTCCGACATGGGGAAGAAGTGGATCTCGTCGAGTTTTACGGTAGCGGCGTCCCAGTACATCGGATCGCGTTCGACCACAAGCTTGTCGTACGGCCGCCATGTCTTTACCTTGAATGGACCACAGGTGACGATGTTCTGCGGTTGCGTCCAGGCGGAGCCAAACTTTTCGACGATCTTCTGCGGCACGATGCGAAATGCCTGATGCGCTAACAGTCCGGTAAAGAAAGGCGCGGGTTGGACCAGCGAGATGCGCAGCGTGTAGTCGTCGATTGCCGAGACACCGATGTCTTCGGCTCTGATTGGGACAAGCTCTCTTCCTGTTACTGCGGCCTTTAGTTTTGGATCGGCATCGAGCAGTTTCGTGCGCGCCTTTTCATCGCCGGGAAGTGTCAGGCGCAGAGGCGTGTGGAGGTTCTTGTGAAAATCCCCATCGTGCTCGCCCTCCGCACTGTCCGGCGTGGTCGTATATTCTGGTTTGCCGGAATCGAGTGGAGTGCCGCCGGTTGGTTCAGGTGGCGTGCTCTCGTCGAAGTCTTTAGCGATCAGGAATTGTTGCGTCTGCGGGTCGCGGACGAAGACTTTCTGTTCGTTGAAAGCCTGCGCGTATTTTATGTAATAAGCGAGATAGGCATTGCGGGATGCAGTTTTATTGTCGACTGTGCGTCGGAAACTGTAGACGAAGTCGTGCGCGTTGATGGGATCGCCGTTGGACCATCGTCCGTTGCGCCGCAAAAAGAACTTTAACTCGGATGAGTCTTTATTGCTCTCCCAACGTTCGGCGAGTGCGGGCTCCGGCTCCATTGTCTTCGGATGGTATTCGACCAGCCCGTCGTACAAAGCCATGTAGATTCGCGCTTCCGGTTGGCCGGTACTGATTACCGGATCGAGCGACTCGGGTTCGTCGCCGGTGACGTAACGAAAGATGTTTTGTTGCGGCGGAACAGTCTTTCCGAAGAACGGCTCCTTATTGGAAGCGACGCTACACGAGATGGCGGTCAGGGCGATCGACGCCAGGAACAACAGCATGCCAATCTGCTTCTGTTTGCTCATAAGGCACTCGCTTAAGTTGAATGTGGGAGAAGCTTTACAACACCGAGAGAGACGAATGGAAGTTACCACGCGGGCGAAGTTTTTATCAAGGTGGTTATGACGATGGTCTAATACTTCGTAGTCCCGAATAATTATCCGTGCAATCGGTGTTTCCTTAATTCTTCACGGCATATCCGAGACCGTCGCCGACAGGAAGGACTATCGCGCGCAACTGAGGATGGTTGACGAAATACTTATTGAACTCGCGCAGCGCCACGGTGGAGGTATCGCTGTTGTCACTGGCAACCTTGCCGCCCCAGAGTAGATTGTCGACGATCACCACGCCACCGCTGCGTAACTTTGGCAAGCCGAGATCGAGATACTGCTTGTATTCTTCTTTTACCGCGTCGATGAACAGCAGATCAAAAGTTTCGTTGAGTCGCGGCATCACGTCCAAAGCTTTGCCGCGTTCGATGCGTACGCGATCGTTGAGACCAGTGCGTTCGAGGTAATCGCCTGCGGCCTTGATCATCTCGTCGTTCGGCTCGATCGTGACCACCATGCCGCCGTCGCCCATACCGCGGGCCAGGTGGACCACCGAGTAACCGATCGCCATTCCGATCTCCAATGCTCGCTTCGCGCCACTCGCGCGCGCCGTGATCTCGATGAACGCCGCAACCTCTCGATCCGCGATCGGAACGTTATGTTTCGCGGCATACGCTTCCATTTCCCTCAGGAAGATATCGCCCTCCGGCAACAGCCGGTCGAGATATTCCGCCTGTTCGCGTTGGAGAATCGCGTCGAGTCGCGCTTTCATCGTTTACCCTTCAAGTGTCGGAATTTTCCGGCGTGTCGCCGGCGACGGAGACGTAACGCCGGCCCAGCCCGAGTTGGCGCAGTTTGTGTTGGAGAGACTGTCGGTGCATGTCGAGGATCTCGGCCGCGCGCGTCACGTTACCCTGCGTGTGCTCGAGGCAGCGAGTGATGTAGCGTCGCTCGAATTCGCGCCGATCCTCGCGAAAATCGGCTGTAAACGGCACGCTCAGGCCGTCGGCCTCGTCGGCTGATTCGTTGATCGTGCCCTTCGGAATTCCAGCGGTGATCTCCTCGGGCAGATCGCGCGGCGTGATCTCATCGCCTTCCGCCATTATGACGGCGCGGTCGATCGTGTTCTTCAACTCGCGCACGTTGCCGGGCCAGTTGTACTCGAGCAAACGTTTCAACGTGCCCTGGCTGAGCGATCGCTGCGGCAGTTCGTAACGTTCGGCGGCGCCGCGCAGGAACGTCTCGGCCAGCAGCGGAATGTCCTCGCGACGGTCGCGCAACGGTGCGATGTCCACGGTAACGACGCGCAAACGATAGAACAGGTCCGCGCGAAAGTTGCCGTTCGTGATCTCCTGTTCGAGCGGCCGATGCGTCGCACTCACGATGCGCACGTCGACCGGGATCGACTCATTCGCTCCCAGCCGTTCGATGCGTCGTTCTTCCAGCGCCCGCAGCAGCTTCGCCTGCACGTTCGAGCTCATGTCGCCGATCTCGTCCAGGAACAACGTGCCGCCGTCGGCCTGTTCGAACTTCCCTTCCCGTCGCGCCGCGGCCCCTGTAAAAGCACCCTTTTCGTGGCCAAAAAGCTCGGATTCGATCAACTCCGACGGCAGCGCCGCGCAATTCACGGCGACGAAAGAACTGTTGCGCCGTACGCTGTTGCGCTCGTGAAGTTCGCGGGCCACCAGTTCTTTTCCCGTACCCGATTCGCCACGGACCAACACGGTCGCATCGGTCTCGGCGACCTTATCGATCATCGATCGCACGCGCTGCATTGCTTCTGATGTGCCGATGAGCGCGCCACGCTGCGAACGCTCGACCTCGATGCGGCGCCGCAGTGAATAATTCTCGCGCCGGAGTTGAATTGTCTCGGCTGCGTTTTTTACGACGAGCCGCAGATCGTCGAGTTCGAAGGGTTTTGAAAGGTAATCGTGAGCGCCGGCTTTGACAGCTTCGACGGCCATGCGTTCCGAGCCGTGGGCCGTAATGATGATCACTAGCGGGGCATTACCGTTGGCAGACTTGAGTTCACGAAGGAAATCGAGCCCGCTCATTCCCGGGAGGTTAACGTCCAGCAGGAGCAAGTCGGGCTCGTGTTGTTTCAAGAGGGCGCGGGCAGCTTCGGCGGAGCCCGCTTCGGAGATGTTGTAGCCGAAGGTTGTGAGGGCCCGCCGCATGCCGTAGCGTGCGGCTTCCTCGTCGTCAACTATCATCAATCGCAATGCGTCTTTTCTCACTTCCGGTTAGTTTAAAACTCGTCGGTGAGATTTACTAGCGCATCGCGTGCCACAATCATCGATGGATTTACTTCTGCGCCCGCTTGGCCGAAACGACCAGGATCAGGGCGTCGCCCGATGGGCCAACGTTGAGAGTGCCGACGATGACCGGTTCTCCCTCTCGCATGCTGATGTCGGTACCCAGGCCCGTTTGCTCGTAACTGGTCGTCGGTCTCACTTCGCCGCCCGCCGCAATCGCGCCCATCTGAATCGGAACGCGTGCGCCGAAACTGAAGCCGACCATTTGAATCATTTGCCCTTCGCTGTTGCGGACCAGTTTCACTTGCCGGATGTTGAAATGACTGAAACTCGGAGTCGATGACAACGGGGAGCTGGCCTGGGTCATCGGTGCACCGACCCAATTCAGTTGCAGACGCCCATCGTTCTTAACGCGATTGATGAGAGTGGATACCAGGCGATAGTTCTTGAACGGCAACGATGCCCGCAACTGTTTCACGACCGTATCAAGCGACGCTGGAAGTTTGGAGTCGCCAACCTCCTGATTCGACGCAACGATCAGAAACAGTTGTGTCTCGAGGTTTGTTTCGTCGTCCCTGGTTTCAGTTTTTGTTTCCGTTTGCGGCGTGGTGGTTGTTGTTTGGGCCTGAACATTGACACCCAGACACACCACTGTCAGCAAAATTGCGATCAAAAATCTCTTCATGCTACATCTCCTTCAGATAGCTAATGCGTACAGCCACACCTATCACGCAGAGCGAGCCAGAAAGTTCCCTGCAACACGGGTTTAATTCATTGGAATGCGGATGTGAAACAACGCGCCATGACCGTTGCGAGCGGTGCCGAGTGACGCGGTGCCCCCGACTTCCTGCACGCGCTTGCGAACGATCGCGAGTCCCAACCCGGTGCCTCGCTGACGCGTCGTGAAGAACGGTTCCCAGATCTGTTCGCGCAACTCAGTCGGAATGCCGGGCCCGCTGTCCTGCACGCTGACCAGCAACTCTCCGTCAGACGCGGATGCACTCAACAGAACCTCGCCGCCTGACGGCGTGGCCTGTAACGCGTTGAGTAACAGGTTGGACAAAGCATCACGCAACGCCGAAACAGATTTTCCCGCGAGCGTTGCATCTGTCGAGATCGAGTAGTTGAGATCGACTCCGTGCTCTCGCGCGTTCGCGCGAAACAGATCCACGGTTCCCTGAACTAACTCGCTGACGCTCAACGGTTCGGCCGCCGGACTCTCTCTGCGCGCGAAGCTCAGCAATTGAGTGATGCTCTGACTCAACCGGTCTGTCTCGCCAACGATCAGGCTCAAATCTCGGTCGTACTCATTCTTCAAAGTCTCGTCTTCACGCATTACCTGGGCGATCGACTTGATCGCCGACAGCGGATTCTTGATCTCGTGAGCGACAGTGGCCGCCATGCGCCCGAGTGCAGCCATACGTTCGCGCTCAGCCAGTTCGCGTTCGAGCCGGACGTTCTCTTCCACCAGTCGAGAATCGTCGATCGCAATCGCCACCTGGTTCGCGAGAATCTCGATCACCGACCGTGCGTCGGGCGTCAAACTAGCCGCAGCCGCGTCCACGGCCAACAGCCCTTCAACGTTCTCTTCACGTCGTAACGGGTAGGCCAGTTTGAAGCCCTGTTCGACCAGCACCGGGTCGTCTTCGACCGGTGACCAACCGTTTGCGCGCGACTTCGCCAGCACGGCTTCGCCCCACGGCTCGGGAAGTTTCCGGTGTCCGTTCACTTCGCCCGCGACGGATCCGTCGATGAAGATCTTGAGCTGTCTCAAGCCCAGTGCTTTCGTCGTCCGCTCTTCGACAAACTGCAAAAGGTCTGACAACTCCTTGAACATCCCGGCATGCGAACCGATTCGCGAAACGATCTCTTTGTAAAGCGCTGCTTCACGTTCGAAGAGTTTGTGGAATCTTTGGGCTAACCAGCCGCGTAAGGGCGCCGCGAGCAGTGCGAGCGCGAGGATCAACAAAGCCTCGACTAACCCGGGCCGCACGCCGTACCGCTGCGTCATCCAGTCGCCGATGGTGCGAATGCCGAAGACGTAAACCGTCAGCACGACCGTGGCGAAAGTCACCACGATGAGGCTCTCTTCGATAATGATTTCAAGATAGCGATAGCGATAGATGTAGTAAGCGAGCAGCACTGACGGCAGCAGCGAACCGAGGTTCGCGATCGTCTTTAAGTAGAGACCGGGAACGGTTCCTGCTCCGAGTCCGAACGCGAGTGCCGCCAGGATCACCACCCCGATCCCGATGAATGACGCCGCCAGCGTGCGCATGATTCGCTTCTCGCTGCGGTGCTGACTTCTTCTCGCGATCAGCAGCTCAGTTAAAGCAATCAGCCCGAGCACGTAGGCGATCCAGAAGGCGAACGGAATCACGAAGAACGAGAGCTTCGTGAACATCGGTTCGTAATCGCCGGTCCATAGCCTGGGAACGGCAAGGGCGAGAAATACTGTTGGGACGTACGAGAGATAAACGCGAAACCGCTCGCTGCTGTTGAGACCGCGACCGTGCGATTGCGCCCAGAGATGCAGGTGAACGTGAAGCAAAAACGAGTAGGCGAAGGTGATACTCACCACCGCTACCGTATCTGCTAAGCGCAGAAGTGTGGTCCACGTATCGGGACCGAGATCGAACAGACCGTGAAGTGTGACGACGAGATTGCTGGTATGCCAGCCGCCCATGGTGAGTGCGAGCGCTGCGAGAATGCGCTCGATGCTGGTGAGTTTGGCGCGATGGCGGAAGAGTTGTACCGCCATCCAAAGCGGTAGCAACGCGCCGATGCTATAGCCGATGACCTGGAGTATTTCGAGTGGATCGAGTGGGGACATTAACCACCACGGATCAACACGGATTCAAGCGCCGACATCAGTTCACGGCCGTACTCCGCGGCGCGCTAAAGGTTATTTCGACGCGCCGGTTCTTTGTGCGGCCTGTGACAGTGGTGTTCGGAGCCACCGGGTTTGACGCTCCCATTCCGTTGGCCTGAATACGCGTTGCCTCGACGCCCGCCGACTGAAAACGATCCGACAGCACGCGCGCACGTTCCTGCGTGAGCTGTTGCAATGAGACTTCGTCACCACGGTTGTCCGTGTACGATTCAATCAGGATCTGATAGTCAGGATTACTGGCCAACAGCGCTGCCAGCGGTTCAAGTTTCGCGGCTGACGCTGTCGACAGCGTTGCCTTTCGCGCGTTGCTCCAAATCGTTTCAGGAAGAATCAGACGGAACCCAGCCGAAGTTTCCTTCACTGTTCCGTATTTCGCGAGGGTCTCTTTCAACGTCGCTTCGGCGTTGCGTCTTTCGACGGCACGTCGCTCAGCTTCGATGCGGGCAGTCTCCGCGTCCTTTTCGCCTTCGAGTCGCGCGAGTTTCAGTTTCGCGCTGTCGGATTCCGCACGTAACGCCTGGTTTTCATCACGCAAACGGGCGATTTCCACACGCTTCTCGCGCAGTTGATCGTTCGCGGTGCTGGAGTCGCGTTCAGCCAACTCGCGTGCTCGTTGTTCTTTTTCAAGCGCCGAACGCAGTTGGGCAACTTCCTGCTGCAAAGCATCGGCGTTGCGTTCGGCGGCGCGAACGGCGTCGTCTCGACGCCGGATCTCTTCACGTCGCAACCGAGCAGCCTTCCGCGTGGCTGCCAGTTCTTCCGCGTGAGCTCCCGAACGGGTCGCTTGTCGTGCTTTCACATCGACTTCCGCCACCGGTTGGTTCAAGCGCCATGCTTGCTCAGCCGCCTGCAAATGCTCCTCGGCAGTGCGCAATTCATCAGGCGCGTCCTGGGAGGCGCCGGCATACTTCGCCAGACCCACCGCCTGCCGCGCGCCGAGTAGTGAAACCGGTGTTTGACGGTAGTCAGCGTCCGCGATTTCCGGTACGCGAACATCGCGGAAGTAGTCGCTCGAGTTTCCGATGTAGCGAACGTCGACGGTTTCAACCTGGCTGCCGTTCGGACGGCGCGGCGGCAGGTTTTCCATGATGACCATCTTGCTCGGCACTTTCATCAGGAAGTGTGGCTCGGCCGTCAGAATCAACGCGAAGGATTGAAGCGGCGTGGTGACGTCGAGTTTCGAATCGACGAAAGTGCTGCCACTACGTTTGATCTCGCCCAGATTGTCGACGTGTCCTTCCGGCGAGATGGCCCAAAGGAGGTAAGTCGTATATGGACCACCAAGTTCCGACGCACGCGGTAGATCTTCCACGCTGAACTCGACGCGAGTGCCTCGGCGTCCGGCGCGTTTCACCTTCGCCTCGCCTTTGAGGCGCGGTAACACAGTCGTGCCGCGAAACTTCACCGTCACCGTCTCGTCGAGCGGATAGGTGATGGCCACGGTCTGTCGTTCAACGTCCCTTTGAGCAAACGCAACTGAAACGGAGAGTAAACAAGCGATAAGTACGAGCGGGAGGCGTTGACCAATACATCTGAATGTCATGGCAAAAGAACTCCTGGTCATTTTGTTAAATCTGTTGATGCCTCAGCTACTTGCACTGTTGCCGCAAAATACACGGATTATTCACGAAACCGGTGTTCGTGCCGAGTTTTACGGTATGCGGCAATCTGAACAATGAGTACGGAAATCCCGGAGAGCAACAGCAGATGAATCCAGCCTCGCTGCTGGGCAACGAGCAGGATCAACCAAAGCAGGATTAGACCTGAGCCAATCCACCAAAGCATCAGGGCACTTCGTTCAACTTGTAACCGACTCCCCGGACTGTCAGTACATAACGCGGGTTCTTGGGATCCGTTTCAAGTTTTTTCCGCAGACGATTGATGTGCGGATCGATGTTGCGTTGATAGCCTTCGTAGTCGGTACTCCAAACACGATCGAGCAGCGCGTTCCTGGACCATGCCCTGCCCGGCTCGGACGCGAGCAGTTCGAGAATCTGAAACTCGAGCGGGGTTAAATCGATGCGGTCGCCGTTGCGAATCACTTCGTGACGGCGTTTGTCGATCACGAGATCTCCGACTTCGATACGCTCGCCATCGGGCTCGGGCGCGATACTGCCGCCGCGGCGAAGCAAAGCTTCAACGCGATACTCTAGCTCGCGCGGGCTGAATGGCTTCGCCAGATAATCGTCGGCGCCTGCTTCAAAGCCTGCGACTTTGTCGGAAAGCGCATCATGCGCCGTCAGGAAGAGTGCAGGTGTCTGGATGCCTCGATCGCGGACCCGTTTGAGCAGATCGATCCCGGAGATACCGGGCATCGAGACGTCGAAGATGAAACAATCAAACCTTCCCGCCAGTGCCGCTTCGAGAGCGGCCATCCCGTTTTCACGTTCGTCGACCGTAAAACCGAGGCGCCGAAAATATTCGGCAAGGAGCAGACGCATGTCGGTGTCATCGTCCGCAATAAGAAGGCGTTTTCCTGCGTATTTGCTGTTTGTTGGTGCTTGCTGTGCCAAGTCTCTCTGATCCTGTCGGTAGGGATCGGCCTAACGTCCTAAATAGCGCAAAAGATTATAACTCATCCGTGTTCGCATTAGATCGTTACATGCGCACACCGATAAAGTAAATCAGGTCGCTACCACAAAATCAGTCAGCCTTGACGCAAATAAGTGGGGGTAAGTATAGTTCGTCTTTGAATCTGGACCGGCTTCCACCCTCCTTATAGCAACTGATCGGAGACTTTAGCAAACAGTAATGCGTGATCTTCGCCGCTTGTTAAAGTACCTGAAACCTCATTGGCCAATCTTTACGGTAGCTACTTTCGCGATGATGCTGGGGGGCGTACTTGAAAGTGCCATCGGCGGGCTTATCGTTCCGATCATCGATCAGGCATTCTCGGAAAACGCGGGTCCCCCCTCCTCGACGCTGTTTGGTCTCCAAAATCTGATTCCCCAGAATCCACTCGGCGCCTGGAAGATGATCTCGATTCTGCTGATCGTCTTCACGATCGCTAAGGGCATCGCCGAGTATCTATCGACCTATTTAATGGCGCGTATTGGCCAGTCGGCCGTGCTGAGGCTGCGCCAGGATCTCTACAACCACCTGCTCGCACAATCCGCGACTTTCTTCGAGCGTCACCGGACCAACTATCTCGTTTCGCGGCTCGTTACCAGCGCCGCGGCCATTGAAACAGCCGTGACGAGCACGCTGCGCGACATGTTGCGCGAGAGCTTTGCTCTCATCGGGTTTCTTGCGGCGTCTTTTTATTTCAGTTGGCGCCTGACGCTAGGGGCGTTGATCATCGCGCCGATTATCGCTCTTTTGACCGTTCGGTTTGGCAGCGCGTTGCGGAATCTCGCGCGCGAGAGTTTTGAAGGAAGTAAAGAACTGACAGACACCGCGCAGGAAGCGCTCGCGAACCAGGCGATCGTCAAAGCCTATCGAGCAGAGAAACGTGAGTCAGGGCGTTTTGCTACGGTCGCCAGGCGAATCGTGAAAGCAAATCTGCGCGGCGCGAGTATCGCGGGTGCGTCGCCGCCGATCATCGAGATGATTGGAATTCTGTCCGTCGTGCTTCTGCTCTATTTCGGACAGCAGGAGATCATAGCCGGACGGATGAACACCGCGCAGTTCGTCACCTTCCTGTTCTTTCTGTTCCGTAGTTACGACCCGATGCGCAAGTTGTCGCGACTGCAAAACAGCATGGAACAGGCGGTCGCCGCCGCCCAACACGTGTGGGAAGTGATGGACGAGGATGCGACCATCAAGGAAAAAGAGAACGCAGGCGATCTGCCGCCGTTAAAGAAAGAGATCGAACTGCGTAACGTCTCCTTTGGTTATGACAACGAGACGCGGTCGGTGTTGCGCGAAATCAACCTGCGCGTTGAAGCGGGGACGATGGTGGCGCTGGTCGGCGAATCGGGTGGTGGAAAGTCGACGCTGACGAAGTTGCTGCCGCGGTTTCACGATCCGAGTTCGGGTTCGGTGCTTTGGGACGGTGTCGACCTGCGTGACGTGAAGCTTGCAAGCCTGCGTGGACAGATCGCGCTCGTCACACAGGAAACGGTACTTTTCAACGACACCGTCCGTCACAACATCGCCTACGGCAAGCCGGACGCAAGCGACGAGGAGATTCAGCACGCCGCGACGATCGCATTAGCGCACGACTTCATTCGCGAAATGCCTGACGGGTACGATACGATTGTCGGCGAGCGCGGTATATTTCTTTCCGGCGGTCAACGACAGAGGCTGGCCATTGCCCGCGCCATCCTGGTTAACGCGCCCGTGCTCATTCTCGACGAGGCCACTTCGGCACTCGACGCAGAGTCGGAACGTCTGGTGCAGCGCGCCATCGCTAATCTGGTTCGCAATCGGACGACAATCGTCATCGCCCACCGTCTCTCGACGGTTCGTCGTGCCGACATGATCGTGGTGATGGAAGCAGGCCGGATCATAGAAACAGGAACCCACACGGAATTGCTGGCCCGGGGTGGACAGTATCGAAAACTCTACGAACTACAGTTTGCTGATGAAGAGGAGGAATTGGGAGTTGCTCATTAGAAAGCCGGGTCTTAGGTCTTTGGCCTTGGGCCTTTGTAGGTAGTATGACTGAAACAAAAGACCTGAGACCAAAGGCCAAAGACCAAACCAGATGAAATCGATGACCGGATATGGCAAGGGTACGACGACGGGCGAGGACTTCTCCGTGTCCGTTGACCTCAAAACCGTCAACAATCGCTTCCTCGACATTCATCTTCGCGCCGGTTCGGAACTCGCCGCTCTCGAACCCGCG
The DNA here is from genome assembly GCA_965649955.1 of uncultured bacterium. Taxonomy (GTDB): domain Bacteria; phylum Acidobacteriota; class Blastocatellia; order Pyrinomonadales; family Pyrinomonadaceae; genus PSRF01. Next base: position 6,071 of record CBFGMX010000026.1, on the reverse strand, counting down.
ATCAAGAAGCGAATCAGCTCGCGGCTCTCGCGCGGCCGTGTCGACGTGACGATCAGTCTCGAACGGACCGCGCAACTCGCATACGAACTCAACCGCCCGTTGATCGCCGGCTACATCGAAGCGCTGAAGCAACTACAGGAAGACTTCAACATCGGCGGCGAACTGGACATCAACCTGCTCGCTCGCATTCCCGGCGCACTGCAACCAGCCCGCAACGGCATTGACGAGCGAGTGGTTGAAGCATTGCACGGCGCGTTGGACCAGGCGCTCGCCGAGTTGGAAAAGATGCGCGAGCAGGAAGGCGATGCGCTGAAAGTCGAGCTACGCGATCGCGTGCAAAAGATCGAAGCGCTGGTGCCCACGATCGAAGCGAACGCCGAAGGGCTCGCCGATGCTTATCGCGTGCGTTTGCAAAAACGAATCGGCGAGTTGTTGAATCGTGGCGGGCAGGTGGTCGAAATCGATCCGGCTAGACTCGCGCAGGAAGTGGCGTATCTCGCGGATCGCAGTGACGTGAGCGAGGAGATGGTCCGTTTGCGCAGCCACCTGGCGCAGTTTCAGGAAGCACTCGATGCCCCGGGCGAAGCGGGAAAGATGCTGGATTTTCTCTTGCAGGAACTGAACCGCGAAGCCAACACGACCCTTTCAAAATCTACCGATTTGTCGATCAAGGAAGCGGGGCTGGCGATTAAAGCAGAAGTGGAGAAACTGCGCGAACAGGTTCAGAATGTCGAGTAAAGTGACCGAACTGCAAACGGCGACCCAGGTTAGCAACTCCCCGACGCGAGGCACGCTCTTTGTCGTTAGTTCTCCTTCCGGCGGCGGAAAAGGCACACTCGTCCGGGGCGTGCTGGAGCTTGTTGATAATCTTAGTTATTCTGTCTCCTACACCACTCGCGGCCCACGTGCGAACGAACTAAATGGCCGCGAGTATTTCTTTGTGGACGTGCCGACGTTCGAAGAGATGATCGCTGACGGCGAGTTTCTCGAATGGGCCTGCGTGCACGGAAACCTTTACGGCACTTCCAAGCGCCAGATCGCAGAGAAGACTGCGGCCGGCATCGACATGATTTTGGAGGTGGACGTGCAGGGCGCCGCGAGCGTGCGGCAGTTGCTGATGGATTCGGTAAGCGTGTTTATCCTGCCGCCTTCGTTCGAAGTTCTGAAGCAACGATTGTGCGCGCGAGGAACGGACACGCCGGATAACCTGGAGTTGCGGTTGCGCAATGCGCCGGAAGAGTTGAAACAGTATTCAACGTTTGACTACGTAATCATCAACGACGAGATCGAGCGGGCCGTGGGCCAGCTGGCGTCGATTATTCATGCCGAGCGGGCCCGGTGCGTCAGGCAAGAGGGCCTGGTGCGCAGGGTGATTGAAGAATTCAGGTCTGTGGATGACCTGCCAAACAATTAAGGAGAGACGAGTGGCTACAGCAGAATTGGTCGAGAATGAAGTCGAGAGCAGCAGCGGCCCGGAGGTTGACTCGAAGTATCGTTTGATTATTCTTGCGGCGAAGCGAAGTAAACAATTACAACGAGGCGCCCAACCGCGGATTGAGATCGATCCTCAAAAACACAAACCGACCCGGATTGCACTGGAAGAAGTGATCCGGGGCCGGGTGCATTTTGCCATCAAAGAAGAAGAAGAACTTTGAGACCCCCAGATCTCAGATCTGAGATCTCAGAGTCCCTTGTAATCGGGACCGCCGCCTCCTTCGGGCGTCACCCAATTAATGATCTGGTAGGGATCCATGATGTCGCACGTCTTGCAGTGGACGCAGTTTGAGAAGTTGATCTGCAAGCGGCGGTTGTTTCCACCATCCTCCACCATTTCATAAACCGCGGCCGGGCAGAACCGCTGACACGGATTGCCATACTCCTCCGCGCAGCGAGTGGAGCAGATATTCGTGTCGAGCACGTGCAGGTGCGCGGGCTGGTCCTCGTCATGACCAACGGCTGCGTGATAGACGTCAGTGACTTTGTTGAACGTCACCTTCCCATCGAAACGCAGACTCTTGTAACGCTGTTCGATTCGGTCGCCCTGATAACCGTAGGCGGAAAGTTTCTTCATCTCTGAATGACCGGGGTGCGCCCGGTCGCGATCAAAGATCCCCCACGCTCGCCCGCCCGTAAAAAACTGCAAACCGGTATTGACCAAACCCAGCCAGCGCCCGTGTCGAAATCCGGTGTGAAAGTTTCGCACTTTCCTGAGTTCCGGAACGATCCAACTCTCGTTTACGAGCTGTTCGTAGTGCTGCAACTGTTTCGCCGAGAAGTCTCCAGCCAGCAGCGCCTGGAAGATCGTTTCAGCGGCAAGCATGCCGCTCTTGATCGCGGAGTGAATTCCTTTCAGTCGCTGTGAATTTAGGAAACCGGCACAGTCGCCGGTGAGAAGTACACCGTCGGCATAGGTGCGAGGCATGGCGAAGTAACCGCCGGCGGCGATAGTCTTCGCGCCGTACCGGATCATCTTGCCGCCCTCAAGCAGTTTCGCGATGTACGGGTGCGTCTTGAACAGTTGAAACTCGGCATGGGGATCGATCAGCGGGTCTTTGTAGTCGAGTCCGGTGACGTAACCGAGATTGAGCACGCGATTCTGCATGCCGTAGATCCAGCCGCCGCCATACGTGTGTGCATCGGAAGGAAAACCGAGCGTGTGCGTAACGCGCCCTGCGGGGTAACGATCGTCCGGAAGCTCCCACAGTTCTTTCACGCCAACGCTGTAGAGTTGAGGCTCTCGTCCTGCGTCCAAACCGAGGCGTTCGACCAGCTTTTTCGTAAGTGAGCCGCGTGGACCTTCGCCGAGGACCGTGATCTTCGCGAGCAGATCAACGCCCGGTTCGTAATTCGCTTTCCGCTTCCCTTCCTTATCGATTCCCTTATCGCCAGTGCGCACGCCGAACACGCGGTCCTCGTCGTCGTAAAGTAGATCGGCGCCGGGAAATTCGGGGAAGATGTTGACGCCTGCTTCTTCACATTTCTCACCCAACCAGGCAGTCAAACGGTTCAATGAAACGATGTAGTAGCCGTGGTTTTTGAGTGGAGGGGGTGTGATTGGTGAACGAATCGCGTGTTTCGGTGTGAGGTAGAGAAAGAAGTCTTCCTTTACCGGCGATTCGAGCGGCGCGCCCTGCGATTCGAAGTCAGGAATCAGTTCGCGCAGTGCGCGCGGATCCATCACCGCGCCGGAGAGAATGTGCGCGCCAACGCTGGCGCCTTTCTCAATGATCGCAATTTCGATGTCGCCGAGTTTATCGGCGCCCGCCGTTTCATTGTGCTGTTTGACGAGGCGTGCGAGGTGTAACGCGCCGCTCAAATTAGCTGGACCAGCGCCCACGAATACGACGTCGAATTCTAAAGTCTCTCGTTCTGTCATTTGGTCGCGAGTATATCAAAGCACCGACGGGCGGTGGTACACTGCCCCTATTCGACATGCGATTCCTGAAGCAGAACTTGTTCTGGCTGTTGTTGGCAGTCGCGCTCGTGCCGATCTCGATCGTCATCTTACGCGCGAAGCCGAAGCCTTTGGCTGACCTGCCTCCGGTTATTGTCTGGGCCTGGGAACGTCCCGAAAAACTCGACTTCATTGACACGGATCAGGTGGGCGTTGCGTTTCTCGCGAAGACTGTCAGGCTTGAAGGCGATCGGGTGCTGAGTAAGCCGCGTCTTCAACCGCTCGAAGTTGCTCCCGGAACAAAACTGATCGCCGTTGTCAGAATCGAATCAGACCATCCGACCCTGTCCACAACTCAACTTCAAAAAGCCGCGAACGAAATCGCAGATTTGTCCGCGTTATCAAACGTATCTGTGGTTCAAATTGACTTTGACGCTACTGTATCCGAAAGAAGTTTTTATCGAGCGTTGTTGAACGAGGTGAAGCCGCGATTACCTTCACTATCGATAACCGCACTCGCTTCATGGTGCGCCGGAGACAACTGGCTCTCGGATCTTCCCATTGACGAAGCAGTGCCGATGCTGTTTCGCATGGGACTTGACGCGAGACAGTTTCAATCAAACCAATTACTCACTGCGACGATCTGCAAGAACTCGGCGGGCGTCTCAACCGACGAACCCGTCACAGCGCCTGATGTCGAACGTCTTTACATATTCAATCCGAGGCCGTGGACCCGGGACTCTTTGAACAGCGCACTGGAGAAATATCGAAAATGACGTTAACGCGCCGCCTCATCGCCGTATCTGTCGCCATCGTTCTTCTCAACGGAACAACCGCGCTGGCGTGTGGTCCATTCACGCTCGAAGCCGTTTTCGTCCATACAGTTCACCCGACGTATCCTCTGGCCGAGTTTGCCGCCGGGCGAATCGGTGTGGTCCAACCGAGTTACGCGCGTTCATATCTTTACACCGCTTACCGTTATCTCTCGGGTGCGAGTTTCAGCCCGTCGGAACAAAAAGCGCTTGTCGAGTTGTGGAAGCACCGGCTTGACTTCAGCGCGGACGATAATCCAACCGACTGGAGCAAGATGTGGCTCGAAGCGCGCAAGAAAGTTCCGGGCGTCCAGGACCGTGGAGAGATCGATGTTTACCGCGCTCGCGAGAAGCCGAACGAATATGAGTTCTACGTCAACTGCAACAAGGATTCGTTTGAAACGGCCACGAAGGTTCTTGCGGATCGTACGTTGGAATATCGAGACGACAGTGCATCTCTGTTGAGTTGGGTGAACGCTCAGGATCAGGTCTTCACGAACTGTAGTTCGGGTAACTCAATTCCGGATCCACTGCCGGCGGATGCGCGGCGTCTTGCGCGCGAGGATCGCGCTTATCAGATCGCAGCGGCCCACTTCTACACGGCCAGCTTCGACGAAGCCAGGAAACGGTTTGAAGAGATCGCTGCGGAACCTGACGGAACGTGGCGGTTCGTCGCCGCCTATATGGTCGCACGGACGTTGATCCGCAAAGCGAGTCTCGGCGCTGCGGAACAAAAACAGGAATCGTTACGCGCGGCGGAAGCGCAGTTGGTAAAAATACTTGCGGACAAGCGTTTCGCGCACATGCACGCAACCGCAACGCGACTCGCGAATCTCGTTCGCCTGCGACTGCACCCGCAAGAACGCCTGCACGAACTGGCCCGTGTGCTTACAAACAAAAAACAGAACGATAACCTGAAACAGGATCTCTGGGATTACACGACACTGCTCGATCAGAATCTCGATACTGGCGAGAAGAAGACGGCCGGCACAACCAAAGACGACGATCTCACCGACTGGATTGCCAGCCTTCAATCGGACCACTCCGCTACATTCGATCACTCCTTCGAACGATGGCAAGCAACGCGTTCCGTTCCCTGGTTGGTCGCTGCAGTATCCCAGGCGAGTGCCAAAGACCCGAGAGCAGGCGAGTTGACCTCCGCGGCAATTAAAGTTCAACCGAGCACCCCCGCATTCGCCTCTGCACAGTTTCACGCCGTTCGCCTGATGATGGAATCAGGCAAGAACGACGAAGCACGGTCGCTCCTCGATCAGCTTTTAAAAAACAACCGCACCCAGTTTGACGAGTCGTCGCTCAACCTTCTGACCAGCAAGCGAATGTTGCTGGCGAGGACGCTCGATGAGTTTCTGACTTACGCTCCTCGCGTTCCGGCGGCGCTGAGTTGGAACGACGACGGCCGCGAGATTCCCGCCGACGATGAATCTGTTTCGACTGAGATGAAGGACACAAAAGGACAGCCGCGCTTTGACATCGACGCGGGCCGCGTACTCAACCGGCAGATTCCCCTCGCACTGTTGGCAGCCGCAGCCAGGCACAGCCTGCCTGCTCCACTGCGACGCGACGTGGTCCAGGCGGTATGGCTGCGCGCCGCGATACTTGGCGATACGCGAACCGCTGACGAACTCGTTCCTGTCCTTACGTCACTTGTGCCCGAACTATCGAGCCATCTACAAGAGTATCTGGCCGCCACGACGCCACAGGCGAAGAAGTTCGCCGCGATCTATGCCTGGTTGAAGTTCCCGGGACTGGAGCCGGTTGTCGATCTGGGTGTCGGCAGGCGCACGCCGCTCCAGCAGCAGGACTCGTATCGCGACAATTGGTGGTGTACTGCCGCGTACGTTACA